>JABSPP010000205.1 GCA_013214275.1 Flavobacteriaceae bacterium | reverse complement strand
ATACCCTCTGTTGACAGATCTGTGTTGATTTGCAATGTTTTATGGGTAAAAGTTTATCTCATTTTAAAGTGCCTTGAAAAGGAAAATATCACAATGACCAAAAAAGGAATAGATAGCGCATCGGCTGACTTTAGGTTGATCACTCGCAAAAAATCAAGATTAGTTTTAGTGACGCGAAAAAGGTGTTCAACATCACCCTTTTGATTTGCGTTTAGCTTTTCGTACAGAATCACGCTTGGCTTTGGCTTTTCGCAACATTTCTCGTTTAGTCTCCTGTCTATCTTTACTTTTCTTCTTTTCGGCATGCCTTTGAATAGCCCTATCAATATACTTTTGCGTCAAACATTTCTCAATTTGGTTAGGATTGATAGCTGTTTCAAAATTCCCAGTCGGACCTGTCCAAAGAAAAAGTGATAGCGACAATAGCCCTGGTTCAATATAAGATAGTTCCCATTGTCCTAATTTAACAGTCCCGCCTGTTTGAGTACTGTGACGCTCTTTAATCCAAGAATTTAAACTTTCTAACTCCTTGTAAGTTGCCTTAAATTCAACTTTATGATTTTCAGATTCATACGCCAAAAAAATATCATCTGATCCCGTTGCCTTGAGATCGGTTAGGTTAAATACTACTAGCAGACTATCAACACTAATCTCTCTAATAAAGGTTTTTAAATTACCTAATTCACAGGCTCGAATAAGTTCTTTTTTGGATTTGTCAAAAGTAATTTGTGAGTTACCAGTGAATGGAAATAATATGATGAATAGAAAAGATATATTTTGGATTTTTGAAATCATTTTTTTGTAATTAAGTGTATTTATAATTAGTTGAAATACCATTTTTATAATAGTAAAATCTTGTTTAAGGTTTTAGTATACCTTCCCTAAAAGTGATTGCAGATGTCTATTCATACTATACTTTACATTATCACAGACAAGCTCTTTACTATGTTAGACCTATCCTTCTATAAAGGTTTCGTGTGTTTATATCAACTTTTCTGTTCCTTTAAAAATAGCATAAAATTTCTAGTGATGGATATTATTTCTAATCTTCTGGTCTTGCTTTCAGTTCTTTTATTAGGATGCAGTAAAAGAATATGGCAAGAATCCAAAATGACATCACCAACCAAAATCCATTTTCTTGAAACCAACCTACAAAACCCTCTCGATATTCATCACCGTGGATGTCTTTTAGCATATTGGAATACCTAAGCGAAGCAAATAACATAAATAGAGGAGCCGCATACAATGCCAATGAAGAAAGTATTGTAGCAATTATTTTTTTCCATTTAAAAACAAAAGATCCGTAGGAAGCGAGCATCACTAATAATGAAATTACAATTATTGTATTGTATTCCATATTTGAATTTATATTTGATGCGTAGTCTATCGCATGATTAATGTAATTCATCAACATTACGACAATGACAATCAAAACAATGGTACTGACAATACTTAATAGAAGCGATTTTAAGCTTGTGGTTTTAAACACAAATAGCAACAATCCGAAGAAGAAGACAAATCCCAAAACAAAGGAAACAAATTCTAGAATAGATCGAGGATGGTACGCGTAATACACGTTACCAAAAAAATGGTCTAGTCTCCCAAAATCGCAGTACAAATCTTTGGAATATGGGATAGAGGTTCCAAATGTATCATATTGCTCTTTTATATCAAGAACAGATGAATATCGATTGTTGTAGATTGGTTTTTTTTCGGGATTCGTGGTATGAATAAGCGTTTTCAATCGATACAGAGGAGGGTTATTCACAAGAGGGAGCCATTTCTGGACTGTTACATTATGATCTACTTGATATTTGTCCAAAAGATGTATCATTTCTTTGAGCTCCTCTTCTATTTTATAAGGATCGGATTCACTTAACACAGTTTGATGACTTTCTAACTGCCTAGAATAGTCTAGAGAATCCTGTCCGTTTCCGAACAACTCTTTGGAATAGTTTAATAGGGTGGGGGTTATGTGTTCTTTGAAGGCAGAGACGTCTTTAACAATCCTATCTCTAAAACCGCCTGAGTACCCATAGAGATGCTCTTCTCTAAATTTTTTTAAAAATTCATGGTCAACTTTATAGAATTGATACCTGAATCCGTTGTAAGTAAAAAAAGCTCGGGTAGTATCTATTTTTACAACTGGATCGTTTATGTTTTCATGGGCAACCTTCAGTGGGAAAGGTTTGGGATATCTTTTCTTATCTATTTCATAATCTAGATCGGATTGAGCCAAAAAAATACTTGTTCGATTGAAGCTCTTAATGTCACGATCAACCTCTTGCCAATCAAAAGTATTTCTCACCTTTAAAGCAATTCCTTGTGAAAAAGAAAGGTATTGGGTAACGCTGATAAACAGGACCAGGATAAGGATACAAAACTGTTTGAATAGTGCAATTCTAGATAAGGTATAAAAGTTTTTAAATGCATTGTTTCTGAGGTAAAAAACAAGCCAAATAAGAAGCGTAAGGATAGAAATTAAGTAATTATAGTAAATGATAGAAGTATCAGAATAATAATCACTAAGTGAATATCTAAGTTTTAAATCACTCATGTCACTTATCGCAAAAAATCCCATTCCAAAGAACAACAAGTGAGAAAGAAAGTTGATAAGAATCATCCATAAAAGACGTGTATTCCAAATTAGCGGATAGTGTTCTAAAAGATAGGTGTTGATTTTATGTATTTTTTTCATGGCATATAGGCTTAATAAACAAAGAAACGTCTGGTAGATGCTGAGATGTCTCGTATGTACTTAATTTTTAAATTACTCTTAGAGAGTACTCCAAAGAGATCGTTTAAGCTAAATCCAGAATTAAAATATAAGATGTACACACCTCCATTATACTCTAATTTCTTTAAGTGATGTGCTGAAAGTATGGTTTCTAGGGCATCTCTTGAGCCATCTACATCTAGTTCTACTACGAGCTCGCTTGATTCATTCTCTAGTTTTAGTTGGTCGCTAGGCTTCCCATCTCTTAGATAAATTACATGATCTGAGATTTTTTCGACCTCATACAACTGCTGAGATGAAAAGATCATTGCAATGGGGTTTACTGGCGATTTAGAGAGCATCTTTAAATCTTCTAGGATTACCTGTTGTGCTAGGATATCTAGATTTGCCAGTGGCTCGTCTAACAATATCACCTCGGGTCTTCTTAGCATTGTTCTTGCTAGTTCAAATCGCATTTTGTATCCAGAGGATAGTTCTTTCCATTTCAGATCTTTGTATTTCCATAGTCCAAATCTTGCTACCATCATTAAAACAAGTAGTTCATTCTCTTCGCCTTTGATCCCGTGATGTACTAATGCAAATTTTAAATTATCTAACACTTTGCCATACCAGACTCCGGTGCGCTGAGGTATATAGACTAATTTTGATTTTAGGTTGTAATCGGTCTTTGGGTTGTCCTTGAGGTAGTACTTAACGGTCCCTCCTGAAGTTTTGTTGAGGAGTGCTAGGATGGTTAATAAGGTTGTTTTTCCGTTGCCATTTTCTCCAACTAGCCCATAAATATCTCCCTTGTGCAGGCTTATGTTTACGGGACCTAGAACAAATCTTCCCTGGTTGTAATTTTTTACTAAATTTTTACCTTCCAATATCAGTTCTCCGTATGTTTCTTTTTCGTCAATAGATGTATTTTTGATCATTTCAGAGCAAGATTGAAAGTCTTCCCAAACCTCCATCTTCTGACCATCAGATTTTGACTCGTAAACTTCTACAAAACTCAACGTCCTTCGAAATACCTGAGCATTATTGGTGTTTAGAGCAGTTTCTAATAAAATTCTGTATCCTAATGAAAAATCACCGCTCTGAAAATGAAATAAAGCGCTTTTGATTAATTTGTGTTGTTGACTTGACATATCTTAATGTTAT
>JABSPP010000204.1 GCA_013214275.1 Flavobacteriaceae bacterium | reverse complement strand
GATTGTCGTATTTGTATGATATTGATGGAAAGATAAACACTTAACTTTGGTTTAGATAGTACAAACATAAGGGCTAATTTAGCACTTCCACAACATTCGTGGTAGAACCAATTTTATAGATAATTGTATCTGTAAAACATCCTCTTTTAAGCATAAAAATTCTAAATCAATTTCATATTTTTGCGCACGAGATAAAAAAGTATTATACAGAATGTTATCAGTATCAAATCTATCTGTCCAGTTTGGAAAGCGAATTTTATTCGACGAAGTAAACACAAAATTTGTACAAGGAAACTGTTATGGAATTATTGGAGCTAATGGGGCTGGAAAATCGACCTTTTTAAAAATACTCTCAGGTAAAATAGAGGCGACATCAGGTCAAGTACACCTAGAACCAGGAAAAAGAATGTCTGTTTTAAATCAGGATCACTATGCTTTTGATGAACATCCAGTTTTAGAAACTGTCATGATGGGAAACAAAGAGCTGTTTAAAATTAAAACAGAGATAGATGCATTATATGCCGACTATTCCGATGATAATGCCGACAAAATAGGAGAGCTGCAAGTACAGTTTGAAGAGATGAACGGATGGAATGCAGAGTCTGATGCTGCATCCATGCTGTCAAATTTAGGTATCAGAGAAGATTTGCATTATAATTTAATGAGCGAACTAGACGGTAAACAAAAAGTCCGTGTGCTGTTAGCACAAGCACTATTCGGAACACCAGATGTATTAATCATGGACGAACCTACCAACGATCTTGACTTCGAAACAATAGGTTGGTTAGAGAATTTCTTGGCCAATTACGATAATACGGTGATCGTAGTTTCACACGATCGTCATTTTTTAGATGCTGTTTGTACTCATATTTCCGACATCGACTTTGGAAAAATTAATCACTACTCAGGGAATTATACCTTCTGGTATGAGTCCAGTCAGCTAGCAGCCAAACAAAGAGCGCAACAAAATAAAAAAGCAGAAGATAAAAAGAAAGAATTAGAAGAATTTATCCGTCGTTTTTCTGCCAATGTTGCCAAATCCAAGCAAGCTACAAGTCGAAAAAAAATGATAGAAAAGTTAAATGTAGATGAGATTAAACCCTCAAGCAGACGGTATCCAGCCATCATTTTTAAATCAGAAAGAGAAGCAGGAGATCAAATTTTAAACATAGAAGGATTGTCTAAAGAAACAGTTGATGGGGTGCTATTTAAAAACGTAGACATCAATCTAAACAGAGGAGATAAAGTGGCAATTATCTCTAAGAATTCTAGAGCGGTTACAGCCTTTTATCAAATAATTTCCGAAAATGAACAGGCAGATAACGGAGTTTTTAGTTGGGGAGTTACAACAACACAATCCTATTTACCGCTCGACAACTCAGCCTTTTTTCAAGATGGGAACTTAAATCTTGTAGATTGGTTGCGGCAATATGCACAGACAGAAGAGGAAAGAGAAGAAGTTTTCTTACGAGGCTTTCTAGGGAAAATGATCTTTTCTGGTGAAGAAGCTTTAAAGAAAAGCAACGTTTTGTCAGGAGGTGAAAAAGTTCGATGTATGCTTTCCAGAATGATGATGAAAAGAGCAAATATTTTACTGCTCGACGAACCCACAAATCACCTAGACCTAGAATCTATTCAAGCATTAAATAATGCACTGGTAAATTTTAAAGGAACGGTACTATTTACTACACACGACCACGAATTTGCCCAAACAGTAGCCAACAGGGTCATAGAACTTACTCCAAATGGTGTGATAGACAGGCATATGACTTTTGACGAATACTTGGAAGATCCCAAAGTAAAAGAATTACGTGTAAAAATGTATGGTGAACCTCAGGGTTAACATCAATTAGCTAAAAACTCCTCTTCACTTTCAACTGATAAGGAATTACATTTGCTTGAGTGGACTAATAATTTTCACATCACTAAAGGAAATAGCGCCTCTTACAACACCATCTATGGTGGTCTTCAAAGCATCAATTAGTTGCATTTTTAGCTGTGATTTATGAAAAATTAAACTCACCTCTCTAGCTGGTACTGGGGAGGAGAATTCTCTAAGATAGCGCTGGTCAGTCTCGTTTATGTCAAGTGTGTGGAGATAAGGTAGAAGCGTCATACCTAATCCCTCTTTAGACAATTTAATCAATGTGTCAAAGCTTCCACTTTCTAACTGGAACCCTTTCTGATGATCCGACTTATATGTTCTACATAAATTAATCACACTTTCCTTAAAACAATGACCGTCTTCCAATAAAAGAATATCATCTATTTCCAACTCATCTGTATTGATCTGCTTGCGATTAAATAATCGATGACCTTCTGGGATTAGTCCCACAAAAGGTTCATAATACAAAGGTTGCTCTTTAATGGCCTCATTCTGAAGTGGAGTAGCAGCAAGACCTGCATCAATGTGACCATCGATCAATTTTCTGATAATCTCTTCTGTGGTGAGTTCTTCGATTATTAGCTTTACTTTGGGATATTTTTTGGTAAAATTATTCAAGAACATCGGAAGTAAGGTAGGCATCACCGTAGGAATCATACCCAAGTTAAATTCCCCGCCAATAAATCCCTTGTATTGATGAACAATATCAGCAAAACGATGACTCTCATTAACGATAATTTTTGCTTGTTCTACAATCTTCTCTCCAATACTCGTCAACTCTATAGGTTTTTTAGAACGGTTAAATATCTGAATATCAAACTCGTCTTCCAACTTCTGAATCTGCATACTCAAGGTAGGTTGTGTTACAAAACTATGTTGCGATGCCACAGTAAAATTTTTGTGTTCTGCAACAGATAAAACATATTTAAGTTGTGTAATCGTCATTGATAATAATTTCTGATAAATTTATAAAAAATAATCAGAAAAAACTATACAAGAAAGTGACTAAGTAGAAATATGCCATTCATTTGAGAGACCTTCTTAAGATTAATAATTTGATAATCAATTTCTTATAAGTTCCAGAATTCTCTTTTTTTATTGAGTTCTGCCTCTTCTTTGGCATATTCATCAACGGAAACTACTTTTAAAAAGGAGGGATGTTGCTCAATGGCATATTCTATCTTGGTAACGATATCTTCTACAGGTTCATTTTCATAATCTATATCCATAGGAGGCTTGATAACCATAGATTGTAAAACGTTGCGCTTTTTAATCATCAACCCTTTCTTATCGAATGATCGGCGAAAACCGTCAATTACAATAGGAATGACCATGGGTTTGTAAGTTTTTATAATATGGGCAGTACCTCTTCTAATGGGTTTAAAAGGTGTAGTAGTTCCTTGCGGGAAGGTGATCACCCATCCATCGTCAAGTGCCTTACCAATGTTGCTAATATCAGACATTTTTACCTGACGGTTTACATTTTTACCAGCATTTCTCCATGTTCTATCTATGGAAATAGACCCTGTGTATGCAAAAATTTTAGGAAGAAATCCTGACTTCATGGTTTCACCAGCTGCCACGTAATAAATATTAAGTTTTGGTTGCCAGATATAACCAATGTTTTTTATGCTATCCTCTCTGCCTTTCAATGCAGCATTAAAAACATGTAACATAGCAGCCACATCTGCAAAATAGGTCTGGTGATTGGAAATAAAAAGAACATTATTTGATGGGAGCTGTCTGATAATTTCTGAACCCTCAATCTGCAGTTGATTGAAATTCCTATATCTACCGTGTGATATTACACCCAATATCCTGATGAGCCATTTTTTAATCCATAAAACATGACCAAAAGGATTTCTCTTAAACAAAGTCATTAACTCATTTTTATTGACAGTCGCTAAAATACGAAAGTATTTTTTTACAAAATCACCGTAACTATTCAGCCAAAAGTGGCGAGTTATTAACATTCTTTGGGTGTTTTTCAACTCTTTTCTTTTTGAATTTCAG
>JABSPP010000203.1 GCA_013214275.1 Flavobacteriaceae bacterium | reverse complement strand
TATCTTTTATGCTCATTTGCCGTATTTTTTAAAAGTGCCTAACATTGTGTATAAGTAATGGCACATAAAACTTTGTGGCTAATTTGAAACTGTGTACAAGTGCCACTACTCATACACTCGTCCGTTATATGCAACCTTACACCAGTCCTGCTAAGAAGTCAATTTTAGAATCAACTTTACCAAGCTCTATTTCAAAGCTCTTGTAACCAAAGTCAATGGCTTTCATAAGTTGCTCAAAGTCATCAGTATCTTCAATTGCTTTTATTTCATCAACCACGCTTACAGCATCTTTAAACCATTTTGGGTTTTCTTCCTTTAATGCTTTCATTGCGCTTGGAAGTTGATGCGTCATAAAGTTTTCGTCAAAGATGTAGTTAAGCATTTTATATACATCTTCCATTTTTGTACTAAGTCTGCCATCTAAAATTGAGAAGGCTTGTTTCAATGTTACTTTCATTTTGTTAATTTTATTCGTTAAATCGGCAGCATATAACACTAGCTATATGCCATACTCGTTCCTCGTTCAGCACATAGCCAAACCGTTAGCCACAATTTGAAGCTGCCAATACTATATCGCCAATGGTATGTATTCCTTGTGCAGAATTATCCATAGGCACTACTTCTAATTTGTGGGGCAACAACTCTGCTATTGGCTCAGTAAACCATACAGCAACCTTACCATTTCCTATTCCTTTCCTTCTTGCTATTGGTTTTATCTCACCAGTAGAAGGTATTTTAATTCCAAATGTCGTACTCATAATAAACGGTGGCTAACAATGTTTATAAAATATAAGCAGTCTAGTAAGTTGTCAGCCTTTAGCCTTACTTTTTTGCTGTGTTTGTCAGGTTATAGCCTTACGGTTTCAAATGCTTACATTTCATACACTCGTCCGTTATGCGCCATTACCCTATCTTTGTTATGTCTTGAGGGCAAAATGTACTTTTCTCTCTACCGCCATAAAATCCATCTTCACATATTACTTTAATACCACCATTACAACCCTCTTCAACCTCTATTATAGTACAGTTTTGATATTTGTTTTCTCTCCATCGGTGCTTTACTTTGTCACCTATTTTTAAATCTTTTTTATCAGCCATAATTACTTTATTTTAAATTAACGGTGCATAACACCATATAAAATTCATTTCGTTCCTCAACGCATTTTATATAACACGTTAGCAACAATGTACAACAGTAATAAATAATACTACTGTAGTGGTTCTAGCATATAATCTCTTAAAACGTGAAAGTCTTTTATTGTGCCGTTCGTTGGCTCAAGTGTATAGCTGTCATTATGCAAAGGTGTTGGTCTTTTATTCCATTTTTTGATAATCGCTATTTCCCCTTTCTTCCAATCCCTCCAATCGTCCTTCACTTTAACCTTATCTCCTTTCTCAAGTATTGTCCTCATAATTCCGTATTGTTACGTACCTCCTGTACTCTCTTTCTTCTGGGCCTGTCATATGTGTTACGCGATAAAGCTTTCTACACCTATAGCCTTTTCTGTATAGTGATCTCCACTCGTTACCGCCCAACTTCCGAACCGCAGAATCTTGAGATTCTACCCTAGTTCTTTTTTGAGTTCCTTCGACCTCTTCACAATAGAAGTATTTGTTTGACGGGTGTGTTACAACCCAGCATTTTTCGCAATTGCAACTAGCTGAATTCATACTTTTTAATGATAAAATTTAGTTGGCACTCCCTACGAGATTCGAACTCGTGCTCTACAGGCTCATAGCCCGTTGCTCTGACCGCTAGAAGAAAGGAGTGAAATATTTTTCTCAGGAGAGCGGCCTCAAACCCTTTTTGTTTATCAACCCCCAAATCGGTTAAAATTAAACTTAATAGTCTCTCCTGATACTAGGCCAGCCCCGTCTGAGCTAGCCAACAACCTATGAAGCGGGAGGGGGATTTGAACCCACGGCCTTCAGGTTATGAGCCTGACGAGCTACCTAACTGCTCCACCCCGCTTTGTATTGTATTGTATTTTAATGATCGTTTGTCTCTGTTGACATTTCAAAGGTAGAGATACTTTTTAAAAAAACAATACACAAAGCAAAAAAAATCCGACTTTTTTAAGGCCGGATTTATTATTAATTGACTATCAGTTACTTACCTTTGTTTGTCCTGATCTTCCCTAAGTCAAAAAGCGGTTGCTCTTTCACTTGCACATCCAATTCTTGCCTATCTCTCTCGCCCAGCATCTTCATTCTCCAAATAGCGGAAGCTGGATTGTATTTCCCTGTTAATGCATTTCGGTTGGTATTTGCGATAATAGCGTCATTCATTTGAAGCTTCAAGTCTTCCAATTCTGGGTATTTATCAGCGTATTCGTAAAAAGTCCTTCGGGCAATACCTGAGTGCATTTGACACTCTTGGATAGATAAATACTCGCCATTAATGCATTTCTGAGCAAGCTCCTCGAATATCGCAATGAACTTCTCTTTTGAGTGCCGTTGGTTTAATTTTGAGCCAGCCTTTACTCTTCCTTTGTCGTCTCGTTCTACCATAACACAAATATACAAAAAAAGAGGACTACTTGCCCTCTCCTCTTTTTGCCTTAGTTTTAGGCTTTAACTGAGCGTTAACCGCCTTTAACTCCGCCTGTCTTACAGCAATCTCAGCTTCAAGACGGGCCTTACGTGCTTGTAATCCCATTCGGTCAATATACGATTATTTATCCTTACGATTCTGGTTTTTGATAGTCTGATACCCTCTGATAGCGCGGTCTCCAAAGTAAGCTCCGAAAATAGTCAACGCCAGCGACTGAATAAGGCTTACCCAGTGAGTTGCAACTACAAAGGTTGATACGCCAGAATCCATTACCACCAATGCCAAAATAAGAATAAAAAAAGCAATCAACATCATTGGACGGACGTTCTTAGACAGCCAGCTATCGCTTGACATATCTAACTTCCATCGCTCTGTGGTATGCTTTTGTTCGTTCTCGTCTGCCTTGTGAAACAACTCGCTCATTTCCTTTTCAAACTGAGCTTTTTCCTCTTTGGTGTGGACAAACTTGTCTACTATATCGGCCAATCCCTGACCGATGCCTTTAGAGTTAGGAAATATTTTTGATAGAATTTTCAGCATATAGGTCAAAGATACAAAATCCAAAGCAATGAGATTGGTAAAACCGCCTATCCAACTTCGTGTTATCGAACTGTTAGCCACCATTAAGAAACCTCTTAATGTATTCTTTTTCAACCTTACACAATCCCCAATTTTCTACGCACCTTTCAATATCCTCAATTGTATAACGTTGGCTAACATCAGGTATAGAGCAGTTTTTTACTGCTGTTTCTAACTCCGAAATGTACCTTAGCACACTTATAGGCACTTGTTTATAATCCTCTTCTGCGTTTGCTTTCCAATAGTTTAAATCTTTTTCTGTACTCATTATATTTTGTTTTAGTGTTTCAAATCCGTAAAAAACCGACTCCATACCCATAGCGTTATAAACAATTAGCCATTTCTAAACATTAACCATATATAAATTAATATTAAAATTCTGATTATAATATAACCGCCTATAATCACACCACCTATAAAAGCAATGCTTTCTAAAAAATTGTATGTCCAAGTTATTTCAATTTTTATTTGTTTTAAAAGTTTATAACACTATTTATATTTCATTTTCCGTTGCACTACAACCGCAACATAGTTTAGTCATTAGGTTTAATCTGTAAATACGTGCCAAACAAGTCCGTTATTCATAACAACACTATCTAAATGGTTTGTCTTATTTATCTTTGTCGCAATTATCGCATTTGCTAACAACGGGTATAGAAAATAATTTTAACTTTAACTTATTTAAAGTTTCAATAGCGTTTTCTCTATCTTCATAACCACCAGTATATGATTCTATACTTATAGCGTTTATGTCGTTTTCAAGGTCGTTT
>JABSPP010000202.1 GCA_013214275.1 Flavobacteriaceae bacterium | reverse complement strand
AAAATTTATGAGTTCTGTGCTTTAAAATCCCTGAGTTTGCTAATTAATTGCGGAACAACCTCAAAAGCATCCCCAACGATCCCATAATCTGCTGCTTTAAAGAAAGGAGCTTCTGGGTCGGTATTGATGACCACTTTTACTTTAGAGGCGTTAACACCTGCTAGGTGTTGAATCGCTCCCGAGATGCCAATGGCGATATAGAGATTAGAAGCCACAGGTTTTCCTGTCTGCCCTACGTGCTCGCTGTGTGGCCTCCATCCGAGATCAGAAACTGGTTTAGAGCACGCGGTAGCGGCACCCAATACCCCTGCAAGTTCCTCTACCATACCCCAGTTTTCTGGGCCTTTAAGTCCTCTACCAGCAGAAACTACCACATCTGCATCTGCAATCGTTACTTTGCCAGATGCCTTAGCGACATGTGTTGATTGTACTCCAAAATCATCACCAGAAAGAGAAACATTAAAATTTTCTACAGAAGCAGCTACCTCATTCTCGTAAATTCCAAAGGAATTTTTAGCTAGTCCTATCACTTTATTTTCAGTGGAAATCACGGTATTACTAAATCCCTTATTTGAAAAGGCTTTTCTCTTAACCGTAAAAGAATCTGTGGTTTCTGGCACAGCAATCACGTTAGATGCATATCCTGCATCCAATCCCACAGCCAAAAGTGGGGCAATATACAATCCGTCTGCACTTGAATCAATAACCACAACATTGGCATTATTCGATTTAGCTGCTTGCTCAATCGATAAGGCATAGGCCTTAGCATTAAAAACTGATAATTGTTCATTGTAAACGGATAGAATTTTTTCAGCCCCATAGTGTTGTAATTCACTCGCATCATCTGCATTGATGGTGAAAGCTACCAAATCTGTTCCCAGTAGCGTTGCTACTTTTTTTCCGTAAGAAACAACTTCAAAGGTTGATTTCTTAAATTTTCCGTCTGTTGCACTAGCATATACTAAAACTGACATATTTTTTGATTTTATCTTCCTGATTCAATTCCAGGATCTATTTTTTATTTTATTAGTGGACTTAAAATCACATTTCGACTAACGCAATGTGATCGCTTGAAAAAATTGAATACAACTAAATGACTTTAGCTTCTGTATGAAGTAGATTGATGAGCTCGTCAATATTGCTTTCATCTACTAGTTTTACGGCTCCTTTTGGTGATGGTTTCTCAAATGATTTCGTAGAAGTTGCAATGGGATTTCCAACAGGTTCGACTACAGTGAGTGGTTTTTTACGTGCCATCATAATTCCCCTCATGTTGGGTATTCTGAGGTCTGTTTCTTCAACGATTCCCTTTTGCCCTCCTATAACTAGAGGTAAATTGGTGGCTATGGTCTCATGACCGCCATCCATTTCCCTCTCTACGGTTGCACTGGTACCATCTATCTCTAAGCCTACGGCGGCATTTACAAAGTTAAAATCTGTCAATGCTGCCAACATCCCTGGCACCATCTGTCCGTTGTAATCACTAGATTCTTTCCCAGCCAATACAAGGTCGAACCCACCGTTTTTAACCACAGCAGCCAATTCTTTGGCCACGGTAAGTCCATCTATGGCTTCTGCATTAACGCGAATAGCATTGTCGGCTCCAATGGCTAAAGCTTTGCGAAGTGTAGGCTCTGTTGTTGCATTTCCAACATGAACAACGGTCACAGAAGCTCCCTGCTTTTCCTTAAACCACATAGCACGAGTCAGTACAAACTCATCGTATGGATTGATCACGAATTGCACTCCATTTGTATCAAATTTTGTGTTGTTATCTGTGAAGTTAATTTTTGAAGTGGTATCAGGTACGTGACTGATACATACCAATATTTTCATTTAGTTAAAATTTTTTTGAATGAATTGTAAAAACTCACACTCATCTTCATTATTTCCCGATAAAACAACTGAAAAAATCGTGCTTGTTTCTCTTAATTTTACGTTTGTTTTAATGGTGCGAATATAGTACAAATAAATAAAAAATACTATGCGTGCATAGTATTTTTTATTTATTCAATGAAGATTTTAACTACAGTTTAATAATTCTTTTGAAAAGTATTGTTGATCCTTTTGAGAAATTTAAAAAGTAAACACCTTTTTTAAAATCTGAAAGATCTAGTTTATACTCGTCATTTTCTAAAAGTATTTTTTTCAAAATATTTCCTGATACATCCCGAATAATTACTTCACCTTTCTTTAAAGTTTCATCATTCAACTTAATATGTAAGAAACTACTTGCAGGATTTGGGTAAACACTTACAGATTCTACAATTTTTTCTGTAATTTCTTTCACTTCAAAGTATTCCTGTGATGGGTCTTCTTTGTCGGCAATTACATTCTTATTAAAATTCGTCAAGTCATCGCCATCAATGAAAGCGATAAAAGAATTTGCTTCAATAATAGTCCCTGCATCCAGCGTAATAGATTGCTTTGCTTTCAGAATTACATCGGCATTATTAGTTTCAAAATTCCCTGTAAAGGTAGATGGATTGATATCCACATCATTTCCAGTGGTAATAGACATATCCGAATCAAACCGATATTTATTGCCCCTGATAAGAGTCTCATTTTGAATATAAATATCTCTGGTCTTAATCACATTCAAACTCCCTTGACCACCAAAAGGAATAGCTTCAATCTTAGTTGCGTAACCAAAAGCCCCTAAATTGAATTCATCAAATAGATTGACAGTTGATTGCAAATCATTTAAAATAAGGTCTGCATCGATTGCATGATTATATGTAGCATTGTCAAATACATTGATTCTAGAGTGATTTAAATAATTTGCTCTTTTTCTACGTCTTCTACGTCTGATAACAATTTTTCCTCCATCTTCAACATTGATATCAAAATTATTAACTGTTGCACTTACTAGCTTAATATTTGAACCAGATTCTACAAAAATATCCGTGTTTAAATTTTCGCTCGAAGTATTATGATGATTAGAAGTAATCTCTCCTCCTTCTGAGGTTAGTGAACAACCTCCTTTGATAATGATATTGTTAGCTTTAATACGTGCATGTGATTTTAAACTACCTTTGCCTTGGATAATCAAATCTCCACAGATATCTATATCATTTAGCCATACTTCCGATGATGTAACAATTCTATCTGAACATGGTGCTGTCATCAATGGAGCTGTCCAAACACTTCTACCGTGTGTGGAAGCGATAATCTCGTTAGCTATGTTGTCAATAGCGATAGTTGTTACAATAGCAACAGGTAAACCTACTCCATAACGAGCCCATAATCCAGTAGAGTTATTGTAGTAATACACGCCATAGTCTGTTCCTGTGTATAATGTTTGGTTTACCGCATCATATTGAATGGTGTTCAAAGGTATGTTTGGCAAATTTGATGAGATATTGGTCCATGTGGTTCCTCCATCAGAAGAATAATATACCTTTTTACCTTCCTCTAAATTTCCAAAACCAATCCAAACTTTATTTGCATTAGTATCATCCACTTCGATATCAGTTACAAGAGCCTTATCCAAAATATCAGGGTCATAGGCTCTCAAGTTACCCGTTAAATTTTGGTAAGTAATATTACTAGGATTGGAAAAATCAAGATTTGCAGTTTTATAGATGGTATTATTGAATCCTTCGAAGAATTTATGTCTCGCAATATATAATAGTGATGAATTTGCTTTACTTATCTCTAGAGCTGAGTTTCTCCCTTCTACAAGATCTTGAACCCCGTTTGATATATTAACATGACTACTCAATTGATCATTAGAAAGATGAATTGGATAATTCCCACCCGTAGTAAGTTTATCAAAAACTAGCTGATTACTACTGTTTGGGCTTACCTGAAATGGCTCTCCCCCCCCTACTGACCAAGACCCTATGACAAAGAGTGTTCCACCGACGCTCGTTCCTGCATAGATTGACTTTTTCATTACTCTTTT
>JABSPP010000201.1 GCA_013214275.1 Flavobacteriaceae bacterium | reverse complement strand
CATGGGCTGCATATTTTTGGTTGCTACTTTTCCAGTAACTTTTTCTATAGAATTAAAAAAATACAATAACTGAACAGTGGCTTTATTTCATATGTTGTATAATTGATAATTTGCATTGGATATTGAATCTTCTAACAAAGTGGCCAAAACACCTCCTGTAATGTCATCTATATACGTAAAGTCTCTAGATAAATTTCCTTGATTAAAAACCTCAATAGGTCGATCATTCAAAATGGCATCCGTAAATAAGAACATCGCCATGTCTGGTCTTCCCCAGGGTCCATAAACAGTAAAGAATCGCAGTCCGATGGTTTGAAAACCATACAAATGACTGTAGGTGTGCGCCATTAACTCATTCGACTTCTTCGTTGCTGCATACAAACTAATGGGATGATCTACATTTTGGTCTTCTTTAAAAGGGACTTTATCACTATTTCCATAGACACTTGAACTGCTGGCATAGACCAGTCTTTTTATTTGGTAATGCCTACAACACTCTAGGATGTTTAAAAATCCTTGAATATTGGAATCGATATAAGCTTGTGGATTTTCCAAAGAATATCGAACACCTGCCTGAGCTGCTAGGTTACAGACCAAATCAAAATTCTTTTGCTGAAATAATTTAGGAAGCTCTATCGTATCCTCTAAATTCATTCTTACAAACTCAAACAATCCGTCTGAACTTGAAGAACTGACCAAGAATTGCTCAGCATTTTTTCTGTGGATTCCCAGTTGGTTTAACCTAGCATACTTAAGAGTTACATCGTAATAATCATTGATATTATCAATTCCTACGACTTCATATCCTTGTTCAACTAAGGATTTTGATAGGTGAAAACCTATAAATCCAGCAGCTCCTGTAACTAATATGCGCTTACTTTTTTCCAATCTGGTAATATTCAAATCCTTTCTCTTCCAATTTAAAAACGCTATACTGATTTCTTCCATCAAAGATCACAGGCGTTTTCAGCTTTGTCTTAATTTCAATAAAGTCTGGCGATCGGAACTCTTTCCACTCAGTGAGTAATATCAGAGCGTCTGCTTCTTCCAAAACTTGATATTTAGAATCTACATAGATCACATTTGAAACATCTTTTAAATAATAATGTTTGGCCTCATCCATTGCCTTTGGATCATAAGCTATGATTTTTGCGCCTCTTTTGGTGAGTTCTTGAACAATGTAAATGGCTGGTGCCTCTCGCATATCATCGGTTCCTGGTTTAAATGCCAATCCCCACAATCCAAAGGTTTTTTCAGATAAATCCTCACCAAATCGATTGATCACCTTTTTGGCAATCACGAGCTTTTGATCGTCATTCACCTTTTCTACTGCATTGATAAGACGGGCTGTATAACCATAATCTTGTGCTGTTTTCTTTAGTGCTTTCACGTCTTTTGGAAAACAAGACCCTCCATACCCAGCACCTGGATAAATAAAACTGTAACCGATGCGCTTATCAGATCCAATTCCAATTCGAACATTATTCACATCAGCTCCCACCTTTTCGCAAATGTTGGCAATTTCATTCATAAACGAAATTTTTGTTGCTAGCATGGCATTGGCAGCATACTTAGTCATTTCTGCAGATCGGATATCCATTTCTATGATGCGATCGTACGTCATAGTAAAAGGGTGGTACAATCTTCTCATGATCTCAAAAGCCGATTCATGATCGGCTCCAATGACTACCCTATCGGGTTTCATAAAGTCATTAATCGCGTCACCCTCTTTTAAAAATTCAGGGTTAGAAACCACGTGGAATTGAAGGCTAGAGGCTCTCTTGTCCAATTCAGTTTGAATCGCCTTTCTTACCTTATCGGCAGTTCCTACAGGTACCGTAGATTTGTCAACAACGACCAATTCAGAATTCATACTCTGACCAATTTCTCTAGCGACTGCTGTTACATATTGCAGATCTGCAGACCCATCCTCGCCCATTGGAGTTCCTACGGCAATAAAAACAATCGACACATCCTGAATGCTTTCCTTTAGTGAGGTGGAAAACAGTAGATTTTCTCTTTGCACATTTTTTAAAACCATGGGGGTCAAACCAGGCTCATAAATAGGGATAACTCCTTCGCGTAGTTGATTGATTTTATTTTGATCAATATCTACACAAGTAACGCGATTCCCCATCTCGGCAAAACATGTTCCCGAAACCAGTCCTACATAACCAGAGCCAATAACTGCTATCTTCATTTTGTTGTTTTTGATTTTAATGCTTCTTTGTGGTGTACTTCTTTTCGCAGACCACTACTCGAGAAACGGTGATCCCTTTTGTTAAAGTAGAGTGTAATTCCTTTTTTTTCACAATAATCTCTACCTGTAAAATTCTTTTTGGCATACTCATCTCCAATAATTCGAACATCAATTTTAAAAGATGTTAAAACATCTTCTAAATCTTGTTCTGTGGCATAGGGTACGATCTCGTCGACAAATTTACATCCTTTAAGTTGAATGTAACGCTCGACAACTGATTGTACAGGCCGATTTTTTTCTGGGCGATCCAAGGTTGGATCTGTTTGAAGCCCACAAATTAAATAATCGCATTGCCCTTTGGCTTCTTCTAACATTTTAATATGCCCTGCATGTAGCAGATCAAAAGAACTAAATGTAATTCCTACTTTTTTCATATCTCATTCCTGATGTAGGGGTGAAATTCACCCTGATTCTTAATTTTTGTATTTCTTAAATGATGCACAATATCTATGGAGCTACGTGCACTTTCCAAACCAAAACCATTTCCTTTCAAGATCTCTTCATAACTCTCGGTATGGAGTTCTGTAAAGCCACCACTAAATTCGATCTCTTCTTTATCAATGAGAATAGATCTGTAGGTTCTCTGCCCTTTCTCAATCATTTCTTCGGGAAGATCATTCTCATCTGTAGACAAAAACCATCGAACTCTAGCATTTTCAAATTCTAGATATCCTGACGCTTTGGATGCCTCACGGACATAAATATCATTTTGTTGGACATCTCCAAAAATCCAGTTCAGCATATCAAAAAAGTGGATTCCAACATTGGTAGTAATCCCGCCCGACTTACTTGGATCTCCTTTCCAAGAAACGTGATACCACCCACCTCTTGAGGTGATGTATGTTAAATCAACATCAAATTTTTGATCTTTTTGTGAATTTTCTACTTTTTCCTTGAGCGCTTTGATGCTAGGGTGTAATCTTAACTGAAGAATCGTATAAATCCGATGCCCAGATTCCTCTTGTATATCAGCTAAAGCATCTATGTTCCAAGGGTTTAAAACAATAGGTTTTTCGCAAATAGCATCAGCACCTCTTCTAAGTGCCATACGGATGTGTGAGTCATGGAGGTAATTGGGGGTACAGATACTAACATAGTCTAAATGTGTCCCGTTGCGTTTCAGTTTTTCTATATGACGATCAAATCTTTCAAACTCGGTGAAAAAGTCAGCCTGTGGAAAGTAGCTATCCATAATTCCCACAGAATCAAATTTATCCAAGGCAGCAATCAAAATATTTTTGGTATCTTTGATCGCCTTAAAATGTCGCGGTGCTATGTAACCCGCTGCTCCTATTAACGCAAAATTCTTCATCTAAAGCCCTCCGTCTTTTGAGTTGCTTTCTAGGACATTCTTCACATCATAAATTACGTGATTTTCGTGTAGTATAGTGCTAAAATCAGTTGCTGCGAATTCTTGGTGTGCCACTGCTAGTACAATAGCATCAAACATAGAATTTGGCAAATGCTGGGTAGATTTCAACCCATACTCTTCCAAAACCTCCGATTCATTTGCCCATGGATCATAAATCGTTACGTTCACTCCAAAATCTTTGAATGCTGATACAACATCTACAACCTTGGTATTTCTTATATCGGGACAATTTTCTTTAAAAGTAATTCCCAGTACGAGTACCTTGGCATTTTTTATCTTGACATCTTTTTTAATCATAAGTTTCACCACCTCAGAAGCTACATATTCTCCCATACTATCATT
>JABSPP010000200.1 GCA_013214275.1 Flavobacteriaceae bacterium | reverse complement strand
GTTCTGGACCATGACCAATCTGGGGTCAAAATTAGCTGCTAAGGCAAATGAATTTTCAGAAGGCAGTTTTATCGCTGTCTTGGGAAGTGCTGTTGTTGGATCTTTGGCCTACACATTTTCTGATAGTTTCTGGTTTAGTGCTGTTGAGGGAGAGGTTTATGCCATGTCTTCTTTTCTTATGGCTATTCTTTTTTGGTTGGGTCTTAAATGGGAAAATGACATCAATACTCCTAGGGGTAACAAATGGCTTGTACTGATTAGCTTTGTGGTTGGACTTTCCTTTGGAGTTCATATTCTTTCTCTGCTGGTAATCCCTGCCATCGTGCTACTATACTTTTTCAAGACCTATCATACAGTGAGCATAAAAACCACACTAATTGCTACGGTAATTTCAGTCTTTGTGCTGGCTTTTGTGTTTAAATTTTTATTCCCCTTTACATTAAAATTCTTTAGTGCTTCTGAGTTGTTTTTCATCAATTCAGTAGGGCTACCTTATAACTCTGGCTCTATCATTGCCGGGATTATTTTGATTTTAGCTTTCTACTTTGGACTTAAAGTTACTAGAAAAAAGCAAATGGTTACAGCAAATACACTCATCCTCTCGGTTTTATTTATCATGATTGGTTTTTCATCGTGGTTGATGTTACCTATTAGAGCCAACGCAAATACAGCTATTAACGAGAACAATCCGTCTAGTGCCAGAGAGCTCTTAGCGTATTACAACAGGGAGCAATATGGAGATGCTAATGTCTTCTATGATAACTATTATTCCTTTGCGTATCGCAGAGAACAAGATCGCAATAACCCCACAAAGGACGATAAACCTAAATATGAAAAAAAGAATGGGAAGTATACTATTGTGAATACCTATAAAGATATTCTACCCAACTATTCTGATAAGCACAAAGGGTTCATCCCCCGAATGACGAGTACAAATCAGCAATCCATAGACATCTATAAATCCATTACAGGTATTCCTGAAAATAGTACTAGGAGACCAACTTTTGGTGAAAACCTGAAATTTATGATCTCCTATCAATTCGGGTATATGTACGGACGTTATTTCATGTGGAATTTTGCAGGTAGGCAAAATGATACCCAAGGATTTTTGGATCAATTTGATGGAAATTGGATAAGCGGCATCCCAGCAATTGATAGCATGAGACTCGGGCCTCAGGTAGATCTGCCCGATGACGTAAAAAACAATAAGGGAAGAAATACCTATTATTTTTTGCCGCTAATTCTAGGTCTCCTTGGGCTTTATTTTATGATCCGTATGGATGTAGAAAATTTTTACGTTTTATTTATTTTCTTCGTATTCACTGGTTTTGCAATTATCTTCTACACCAATCCAAAACCTTTTGAGCCCAGAGAACGCGACTATGCGGTAGTAGGTTCCTTTTACATATTTTCCATATGGATTGGTTTTGGCGTTTTTGCCCTGTACACGTACCTGAAAAATTTGGCGAATAAAAAGATTGTGGCTACTGTTGTTTCTGTAATTTCCCTATTGGCTGTTCCTTTTTTAATGGGATACCAAAACTGGGATGACCACGACCGGTCTGATCGATACACTACCCGACTAAACGCGCAAGGCTATCTAGAATCTTGTGATGAAAATGCGATTATGTTTACCATTGGTGATAACGATACGTTTCCACTGTGGTACATGCAAGAGGTAGAAGGAGTAAGAACCGATATCAAATTAGTCAATACTAGTTTGTTCGCCACCGATTGGTATATAGATCAAATGAAAAGAGCCACCTATGACGCTCCACCCATTCCCTCTCAACTAGAACACGATCAGTATCGTTGGGGAACCCTAGATGTAGCCTATTATTTTGAAGATTTATATCCGCAGTTTAAAGATTCTGTTTTTGATATCAAGACTTTTATGAGGTGGATAGAACACGACAGCAAGAGGACATTTTTTGATCTTGATGAAGATGGAAACCCTGAGAAAATGTTGCCTACCGACCGCATAAGAATTCCTGTGAATAATGAAAATGACCTAAAATACGGAATTGTTGCTGCTAAAGATGCAGATAAAATGGTGGATTATATTGACATTAAAATAGACAGGGGGATTTCTAAAAACAGAATCCTTATGTTAGATATTCTTGCCAATTTTGATTGGAAGCGTCCTATTTATTTCTCTGGAGGCTCTTATGCTGATGAAGAGTACATCTGGCTGAAGGAATATTTACAACTAGACGGAATGTCTTATAAGTTAGTCCCCATCAAAACAAGTATGAAAGGGAGGAGCATGTTTGATATGGGACGAATTGATACTGAAAAAATGTATGCCAATATTCAGAAGTTGGATTGGAAAAATATCAATAGTGGGAAAATATACTTAGACGAACAAACCAAGAAGAATACAATTTCTCTAAGAAATAATCTGATGAGACTCTCTGAAACATTTGTAATGGAAGGCGATACTGCTAAAGCTGTGGAAGTTCTAGACTTGTCTTTGGAAAAAATGCCTATCAAAGATTTTGGTCATTACAGCCTTTCGTTGGGTTATCTTAGAATGTATTATATGTTAGGAGAAAAAGAGAAAGCAAGAGAAGCAGCCAACACACTGTTTACCATTTTTGATCAGCATCTCACATGGTACTTTAACTTTGATAGGACACAAAGAAAATGGGTGAGTGATGAGATAGACAACACCATTTATTTCTTAAAGGAAATTGTCGATCAGGTGAAAGAGAACGACAGTGATAGTGATCTTTATAACCGAATAGACGAGGAATACCCTCAGTTGACCAATGAAGATTTCTACGACAAGGAAAAATAATGCATGAGGACCTATCTCACAAAGACTCCATGGATTGTTCAAAAAGTATTTTCTGATTACACCTGGTGCTACTCCTCTGAGGAAAAAACGATCTATCTAACTTTTGACGATGGACCAACACCAGAAGTAACAGACTTTGTATTGGATGAGTTAAAAAAGTTTAATGCCAAAGCTACATTTTTCTGTGTAGGAGAGAATGTTAAAAGGCATCATCAGTTATATGAACGAATCCTCGAGGAAGGGCACGCTGTGGGAAATCATACGTTTAATCATTTGAATGGCTTCCGTACTAAAAATAAGCAGTATTTTGAGAATATAGAACATGCAGCGGCCCATATCCATTCCAACTTATTCCGACCTCCTTATGGTAAGATAAAAAAATCACAGGGAAGAAAATTGTTGAAAGACGGCTATCAAATCATCATGTGGAGTGTTTTAAGTGGTGATTTTGACACGTCCGTTTCTCCCGAAAAGTGCTACCTTAACGTAGTGAGGCATGCCAGCGAGGGAAGTATTGTTGTGATGCACGACAGTATAAAAGCCAAAGAAAAAATATACGATAGTTTACCGAAGATTTTAAACTATTTTTCTAAGCGAGGTTATCGTTTTAATCGAATTGCTTAGAGGTACTGTTGAACGAGACCAATTAAGGTGTTGGCATCTTGCTCACCTGTTTGGCGCCATTTCATTTCACCATCTTTATAAATCATAAATGTGGGATTTCCCTTTACTCGTAGTGCCTCGGCAAGAGTCTCATTCTTTTTAATATCAATCTTAACAACTTTGGCCTTATCACCCAAAGCCGCTGCCACATCTCTTAAAGTATCTAAATTGTTATCAGTATCATCCCAGTCGAAATAGAAATCTATTAATACGGGCTTATCCGCGCTGATTAACTCTCCAAACTTTGTCATTTAACATGGTTTTAAAAAAGTAAAAACGCTTGTACTTACGCTTTTCAGATTACAAATATAACATTTCTAGTCAATTCGGCTGATGGTCAAGCTTTTTTCAGTTCGATTACAGTGATCTCTGGCCAGATTCCTACTCTTCCGGGATATACATGATACCCAAAGCCTCTGTTGACATTGATGTATCTCCCAAACTCTTTGTACAGCCCTGCCCAGTACTTGTACATAAAGCTTACTGGACTGAATTTTAAAAACCCCGGAATTTCAATGCCAAACTGTAATCCATGTGTATG
>JABSPP010000020.1 GCA_013214275.1 Flavobacteriaceae bacterium | reverse complement strand
CCAATAGGAATATCTAATTCCTCGAGATACCCATCCCCTAACTTTTCTTTAATCTCCGTGAGTAAAGGATCCGTTTTAAGAGCGTGAGCAAAGCTAAATGCCATATATCCATTCACATGATAGATATCATTAATACTGTAGGAAGCTTTTTCAATGCCTAAAATTTCAAATTCAATGGGAGACGGACCGCTTTCAATAAATTGATTGATCCCGCTTAAGTAAGCCATGGTTAACTGATAGGCCTCAGAATTTTGATCGAGCTTTGCAATAGACGCTGCTGCATTCTCCTCAATTCCCAAACCTTTAAAAAAAATATCAGATGCTACAGTTTTTCCCCCAAATATTTCCGATAACCTCCCAACAGCAATCCTGCGAATAAGTTCCATTTGCCACAATCGATCTTGAGCGTGAACATAGCCAAGAGCTGTGTAGGCATCTTTTTGATTTTGAGCATTAATATGCGGAACCCCATGGGTGTCAAAATAAACAGTCACATTATCTGAAATATTACGTAGCTCTAAATCACCTTTGTAGGTAGGGTGGAATGTTGACTTATACCACCACAACCCCATCACAAAAGGCAGCAATATGATAAGTATTACGATAAAGACTTTCTTTTTAAGTTTCATTTGTTTGTAATTGATGTGATCAAAAGTACATGATTTTTTTTTTACACAGTCAAGCTGGTGATAAAAGCTTGGCAATTAATATATGACCTTTCCTGTAGGAATGGATCGTTATATCTCCAATATCTTTGAAAGGGTTTCATCCAATGATTTCTTTAAGTGAAAAAAAATGCAAAAAAAGCACATTGCTATTGAGATAAGATATGTAAAATCATGAGTTGTTTTTAGGGCGTTCCCTTCGGGCCGGGCTATTCGCTGTATCTTTTTTATTCAAAAAAGGATGCCGCTGTTATCCCTAACGCGCCCCTAGAAATACCTTTTTAATTGCAGAGCAACAACCAAGGGTTGAGTCTCACGAGGCTCGCCAAGACGTAGTTGATTTAAAAATCATTCAAGGACTTTCGTATTGACGTAAGCCATAAAAACCAAACTGTTAGTTATTGCCTTGCAATGAAAAATGTAGTTATATCAAAGAAAGATAATAGAATTAAGTTGTATTTTTGAAGCCATACAAAATGACTTTTTATGAAAAAAATTCAGATGGTAGATCTCCAAGGGCAATATGCAAAAATAAAAGAGACTGTAGACGCATCCATAGAAGAGGTTTTAAACTCCTCAGCATATATCAATGGACCTTACGTACACGAATTTCAAGCAGCACTTGAGGATTATCTGAACGTAAAACATGTCATACCCTGTGCCAACGGAACAGACGCCCTACAAATTGCCGTGATGGGTTTGGGTTTGGAACAAGGTGATGAAGTGATCACAGTAGATTTTACCTTTGCAGCTACAGTAGAGGTCATTGCCCTACTCAAACTCACACCCGTATTAATTGACATAGAACCCGACACTTTTAACATCAATATTGATGCTTTAAAAAAGGCAATTACGCCAAAAACAAAGGCAATTGTTCCAGTTCATTTATTTGGTTTATGTGCCAACATGGATGCTGTCGTGGAAATTGCAAAAGAACATCATTTATGGGTCATCGAGGATACCGCACATGCCATTGGAGCTAATTATACCTTTAAAGACGGCAAAAAACAAAAAGTAGGAACCATCGGAGACGTGGGTACTACGTCCTTTTTCCCCTCCAAAAATTTAGGCTGTTATGGCGATGGAGGTGCCATTTTTACCAATAACGATGAATTGGCACATACCATTCGCGGAATCGTAAACCATGGAATGTACAAACGCTATTACCATGATGTTGTTGGAGTAAATTCTAGGCTCGATAGCATTCAAGCAGCCGTTCTAAAAGCCAAACTATCTCACCTAGATACCTATTGCAATGCCAGAAGAGATGCAGCCCGATATTACAATAAAAACTTTGCAGAAAATCCCCATATCATTACCCCAACCACACGTTCCAATGCCACTCCCAATTGCGGTCAGATTTGTGCCACGTGCGATTGCCACGTGTTCCATCAATACACACTAAAAATTACCAATGGTAAGCGAGATGCGTTACATCAATATCTATTAGAACAAGGAATTCCAAACGCCATTTACTATCCAGTTCAACTGCATCAACAAAAAGCATATCAAGATGATCGTTATCGTGAAGAAGATTTTAAAGTGACGAATAAGTTGGTAGAAATGGTTATTTCACTCCCTATGCACACAGAACTAGACGAAGATCAACTAACTTTCATTACCAAAAAAGTAAATGACTTTGTTTTAAAGTAATTTCAACAAAAAAAGAGACATTAAGATTTGGTGGTCATTGCTGAGTTTTTTTTGAGCTTTTTAATTTTTTTGAATTCAATAAAATATGAATACAATTCTTGTTACAGGGGGCTTAGGGTTTATAGGCTCACATACAGTAGTAGAACTTCAAAATGCGGGATATCACGTTATCATTATTGATAATCTATACAATTCTAAGATGGAAGTTCTAGATCAAATTACCGAGATTACAGGGATTAAACCCTCATACTTTAACATCGATCTTAGAAACAAAGAAGAAGTCCATGCGTTTTTCAACAGTCATCAAATCGATGGAATCATTCATTTTGCAGCCTCAAAAGCAGTAGGAGAAAGCGTCAAAAATCCACTTCTTTATTACGAAAATAATATTGCGACGCTAGTTTACATTTTACAAGAAATGAAAACACACCAAATTCCGAATTTCATTTTTAGTTCCTCATGTACAGTTTACGGGCAAGCCGATGAGCTACCAATTACAGAAAATGCTCCTGTAAAACCTGCTGAATCTCCCTATGGGAATACCAAACAGATTGGTGAAGAAATCATAGAGCAAAGCTGCCACGCAACCCATCTAAAAGCTATAGCTTTGCGTTATTTTAACCCTATCGGAGCCCACGAAAGCGTAAAGATTGGAGAACTACCATTAGGAGTTCCTCAGAATTTGATCCCCTACATTACGCAAACAGCAGCTGGTATTAGAAAAGAGCTTTCTGTATTTGGAGATGATTACCCCACTCCCGACGGAACAGCAATTAGAGATTATATTCACGTTGTAGATTTGGCAAAAGCTCATATTGCAGCACTAGAAAGGCTGATAAAAGGGATAAATAAAAAAGAGTTTGAAGTGTTCAATATAGGAACCGGAAAAGGAAGCTCGGTCTTAGAAGTAATAAAGACCTTTGAAAAAATAAATCAACTTCACCTGAGCTATAAAATAGTAGAAAGACGTAAAGGTGATATTACCGCAGCCTACGCTGATACCACTCTCGCTAATAAAGAACTGGGATGGAAAGCAGAAAAAACATTAGAAGAAGCATTACATTCCGCATGGAGATGGCAGCAGAAACAGTAGAGATCTTAATTAAATGAACTAATTATAAAACAGGTATAAATACGGTATCACCCCTCAACTTATTGATTTAGATTTGTGAATGTAGAAATTTAAATCCATATCAATTATGCCAAAATTTAGAATTTATCCCTCCATCGGGATCGCCAGAATGGGTAATGGTCCAGCAGAAAAGGACCAAGTAGTTTTTAGTCCAGAAGTTCCTTGGGCAAATCTATACGAAACTGATAATGAATATCTCACAGAAAGAGGTGAGTTAAAAAAACAAGCACAACGCTTTTATATCTACGAATGTGATGATGAAGGAAAGCCTACCAGACAAATCCGTGAGGATGAATTTGATATTGAATGGCGAGTAGAAGTAGCCAATAAAAAGCCTTTTTGGTATGATTTCAACAACAGCCTGGATCTTTCAATGTTGGCCAAAAACAGAAACGTATCACCCACTTTTGTATCCGAGAAATTGGCTCCTGGTGTAAGTGCCAAAAGGAGAAATCCGAATGTGTTGGATCAATCTTTGAGAGCGACACATGGATATGATTACAGAAAAGAATTAGTGAATCACCCAGATGCAGCTACGGTAAATATTTTTCACAAGCGTAAAGTATTTCACGGCGAATTCCCTTCCAAAAGAGGAGGAGCATTCAGTCAGTTGGCCAAAAGCCTAAATACAGATTCAAAGCAAGTGGATTTAGGTACGGTAGAATACGACAAAGGAACGCTAATTTTCTATCCTGCAGATGGTATTTCAGCATCCTTAAATCCGTCGGATCTAAATACGGACTTCGCTGACAACTCCAATTGGTATGATGATATCTGTGATGGTCGAGTAATGGCACGAATTTGTCATAGAGATTCTGGTGAAGTATATGATTTGACTGATAAAGAGTCTTCTGCTTGGGTAGCATCCGCACCACCCGATTATGCCCCGCAAATTCAGCCTATTTCTACCATGTTTGACTTAGTTACAGGTGCCGCAGATGATGAATATCAAATGGAGTTAGCATTGGTTTTTCCAATGATGTATCGTTTGTACAGAATGCAATGGGTAAACTTGGGTGATTTCTTAGCCCCTTCTTTTAAAGTAACAATCGATGAATTGATTCATCACGGAAACTTCAAATACATCTATTTCAAAGGAAATACTGAAGAAGAGAGAAAAAAAGCAGATGGCATTCGACAAAAAATCTTTGATAAGTTTAGAGACCCAATTTATCATTATGATAATGAACCTATCATTCCTAGTAAAGACAATACGAACCTAAAAAATAGAACTAGTGGCAAAGAAAAACTAAAACTTCCTTTCTATCCTGGGGACGGAATTGATTATCCTGGAAGTCCTGCTCAATGGTTTGCTATCCCACCTATACTGTATGAGCAGTTGAGAAGGTGGAAAGATGGCGATTTCTATTCGCCTCCAAGTTTTAAATTTAAAGACATGGATGAAATGGGGAAATTCTACCAAGAACAGTTCAAGAAATGTTCGGAAGACGAAAGAAAGAAACCTTTATTAATGACCAGAGCTGTTTTGGAAACGTTGTACGGTGGAGGATTCCACTCTGGAGTTGAATTAACTTGGCCGATGCGTCACAATAAAATTTATGCTCAGAATAAACTAACTTACAAACATATTGTGGAAGGAGAAATGACTATCGGGGCTTTTGGTTTGCGTGAAGTACGATTAAACGCGGCCGATCTGCACGAACAAGACGATATTTTTTTCAATGACTATGGATTGTTAATGACTCCAGACGATATTAAAAAATCGATGGGAGATGATGAAAAATACAATTGGCTCTGGAAAATTACCCCGGGTGATTTGACTAAGTGGATGGGAATTCCATGGCAGTCAGACGCTGGAAGCTGTCAAGCTGTATTTGTTGAAAAGCAATATCCCGTTCCGTCATGGTGGGCAGCCAACTTACCAGTATATGTGCTAAATGAAGACGCCTACGAGCAATTAAAACATCCTGACATTTTGGATGAAACCAAACTCTTTATTTATGCAAACCGCCTACCTTGGCTACATACAACCGATACAGGTTTTATAGGTTATCATGCCGAAGGCGGTTACATGAATGGACTTATCAATATGGTGTACAAATGGAAGAACATTGGCGTGGTGACAGGAAGAAAACTAGAGCCAAAAGTCCCTGGAATTCCCGAAACTGTCTATGTTGCTTTTGAAGGAAAAAGTAACAAGCCTTAATGATACATACTGAGGTAGTCATATTCGGCAAAGGAATTGCCGGACTTATACTTTCCTTTCTTCTGTCGAGAAATAATATTAAACATGTTATCATTGATCGTTCAGGAGAAGGGAAAACCTTTGGGTATGGCGAAACCTTACCACCTTCAGCCTTACCCTTACTTCAAAGATTGGGATTGTTGCAATTATTTGAAGAAAACTCCTATCGAAAAACTTTTGGTTATCATTCTTATTGGGGAAGTGATCAAGTGACCAATATCAACTTTTATCACCATCATCCTTTTAAAAATGGACTGAAAATCAACAAACAAAAGATACTTTCCGCTTTAGAGAAGGCTGCCCAATCTAAGATCATTTCATATTGTAAAAGCGCGACAACTTCTTACAAGAGCACTGGTATTCAAAGCATTCTTCTGGACGGAAAAACTGAAGTTCAAGGAAATTTATTCGTTGATGCTACGGGTCGAAAAAGAGCATTGTTGAAGATGTTTAATATTGACTCCATTGCCTTTGATCCTTTAATTTCATTTAGTTGTCACCTTCCTAAGCTCAAACATTCAAAGTTGGTGCATGAGGTGTATGTAGAATCCTTCGAACAAGGTTGGGGTATCGTTTCGGCACTGAATAAAATCGAAAATGTATTTTCAATTTTTACGATTAAAAGAAGTCAGGCTCACAAAGGTCTTGGTAAATACGAGAACTGGAAATCTATACTCTCCGATACCAAGTATTCAAAGGATTTCTTAGTTGATAAGATCCATCCAAAGATTATTGGCGGAAATTCCAATTCTTCCAAACCTCAAAAAGTTACAGGAGAAAACTGGCTAGCTTTGGGCGATGCTGCGATGGCATTCGATCCATTGTCTTCTCATGGAATAACTAACGCGATTTATACTGCTATGATCGCAACGGATTCCATAAAACAAAAATTAATTGACAATGATTCTAATGCACTTACCATCTACGAAGACACCATCAACCAAATATTTGATCAATACTTGAGTTCTAAAAATCAACTTTATGTGAGTGAACGTCGCTGGAACGATTCACCCTTTTGGAAAGTTTTTATGCTTGAAAGTTTGCTCCACGAGCCGTAACACTCCGATCAATCTTACGCATCAATCCTTGCAATACTTTTCCTGGCCCTACTTCTATAAATTCTGTTCCACCATCAGTAATCATCGCTTGAATAGATTGCGTCCACCTTACTGGTGCTGTTAATTGTGCAATTAGGTTCTCTTTAATTTCAGCAGCAGAAGTCACCGCTTTTGCTGGAACATTCTGATATATTGGACACGAAGGTTCATTAAAGCAAGTTGCTTCAATGGCCGCTGCGAGTTCCTCTCTTGCAGGTTCCATCATAGGCGAATGAAACGCCCCACCAACGGGTAAAACCAGAGCTCTTCTAGCTCCTTTTTCTGTCAATACCTCGCACGCCTTAGTAATCGCTTCTACTTCACCAGAAATTACCAACTGTCCGGGACAGTTGTAGTTTGCAGCTACGACTACTCCTTCAATTCCTTCACATACCTGCTCTACAACTTCGTCGTCTAACCCAAGCACAGCTGCCATAGAAGAAGGATGAACCTCACAGGCTTTTTGCATAGCCATTGCTCGTTGAGCTACCAGTGTTAATCCATCTTCAAAAGACAAGACATCTGCCGCCACTAAAGCAGAGAGCTCTCCTAGAGAATGACCAGCTACCATTTCTGGCATAAAGTCATCACCTAAAACCCTTGCTAGAATTACCGAATGGAGAAAAATTGCAGGCTGTGTAACCTTTGTCTGTTTGAGTTCTTCTGCCGTTCCCTCAAACATGATGTCAGTAATACTAAACCCCAGAATTTTATTTGCCTTTTCAAATAGTTCTTGGGCTACGGAAGAACCTTCATAGAGATCCAATCCCATTCCTGTAAATTGAGCTCCTTGTCCTGGGAAAATATATGCTTTCATCCGAATTTAAAGTTTATTTTGATAGTTAAATAGTTCAACATGTTGAGGTGTCAGCTCTTGTTTCACCAATCCCATCCTGAGGATTTAATCAGTTGAAAGATCAAATAGACTGAGCACAAAAATACACGATTTTTTTGTTTTAAAATTGGTTGAATAAAGTGTTTTTGAATCTCTTATGATTTAGTAACTTAGCCCTATGACTGAGCGACAAAAATTTCATGCAGAAATCATATATCTCATCCTAGCAGCCTTATTCATTGCTTCCTTAGTCACTTCAAACCTCATCTTTCAAAAGTTTTTTTATTGGCACCCGTTAGATTTAGAAGTATTCGGCTCAAAACTATTTGAAGTTTCTGTTGGCTTACTCCCATATCCTGTAACATTTCTAATTACAGATATTCTTTCAGAAATATACGGAAGGAAAAAAGCCAATCTCGTAGTAATTGCTGGAATTTTTGCCTCCTTTTTTTCACTAGCAATCATTTATGTATCTAAAGAAGCTCCAGCAACATCTTGGTCACCCGTAAATGATACTACCTTCACAAAAGTATTTGGCGCTACCCCCCTTGCAGTATTGGCATCTATGATGGCCTATTTAACCGCTCAATTCATAGACATACACATCTACCACTTTTGGAAAAAACTCACTCGTGGAAATCACCTTTGGCTACGAAATAACTTTTCTACATTCTCTTCACAGATTGTAGACACCCTTACCGTACTACTGTTGTTATGCTCTTTTGGCATTATTTCATGGGATAATTTCTTAGGGCTACTGATTAGTGGTGTGCTGTTTAAAATACTCATTGCAGCTTTGGATACCCCCATTCTATATGTGATTATTTATGGCTTTAGAACATATTTTGGCTTGAAAAAAGGCGAGGAAATTCACGAGAAAATCACCCTAGAAAAGGAAGTCCAAAGTATTGGTAAATAATGTAAGAGTTTTTCATTCAAATGACATACTTACCCAGCATAGCAATGGATGGAAACCGCTAGTAGGCAGTATATTCTTGTGTTGATGTAAGCCCTGTAATTCTCGTTTAAAAGCTAAAATAAAATCCTTAACTTTCCACAATAGTTACAATAGTAAATAATCACCTATGGCAAAAATATATTACGATGCTGCTGATTTGCGCAAATTTAGTTCAATAACAGAGTGGAGTGAAGAACTCGGCACGAAGTTCTTTGATTATTATGGTAAAGTCTTTGAAGAAGGAGCTCTTACAGCTCGTGAGAAGTCACTCATTGCACTTGCCGTTGCCCACACAGAGCAATGTCCATATTGTATCGATGCCTATACCAAAGACAGTTTGCAGAGAGGGGTTACAAAAGAGGAAATGATGGAAGCTGTTCATGTAGGAGCTGCCATTAAAAGTGGAGCAACACTGGTTCACGGCGTTCAGATGATGAAACAAGTGAACAAACTAGAGATGTAATTAGAACAGTATTTTTAAGACCAGAATACGGAAATCTGTCTTAAATAAGGCTCTGTAAATCAATATTTAAGAACCCTTAACTAGAAAAAAAGACCTAAATAAGATCAGTACAACCATATTGATATGAGTAAAAAGTCTCTAAAAGGCAGAAACAACAACTTAGCTAAAGCAGAACGTCAGTTAGAAATTCTTTCCAGCGGAATCTTTGCCAATGGCGAATTACCCACTTTTGCAGAAAAGATCAAAGAAACACATCAGCTCCCCATACGTCCTCAAAAATTGGAAATTTTACAGCTTAATCTGGGCTATATGTGCAACCAAGTATGTGCTCACTGTCATGTAGATGCAGGTCCAGATCGCAAGGAAATAATGACCAAGCATACCATGCAGCAGTGCTTAGAGGTGATCCAGAAAACAAATGCCCATACCTTAGACCTTACAGGCGGAGCACCTGAAATGAATCCCCACTTTCGGTGGTTTGTAGAAGAAGCAACTAAAGTTGGAATCAAAGATCTTATCGTTCGTTCCAATCTAACCATTATCAGAGCAAATAAGGCATACTATGATTTGCCTGAATTTTTTAAAAAACACAATGTCCATGTAGTAAGCTCTATGCCTCATTGGACTCGCGGTAAAACCGACAAACAGCGAGGAGTAGGGGTTTTTGATACATCTATACAAGCCTTAAAAGAGCTCAATGCTGTTGGTTATGGAATGCCTGGTAGTCGTTTAAAACTCGACTTAGTATATAATCCTTCAGGGGCCTTTCTCCCGGGAGATCAGTTGGCACTAGAAACTGATTTCAAGAAAGTGTTGCATCAAGATTTTGGGATTAATTTCCATCATTTATTTGCCATCACCAACCTTCCAATAAGTAGATTTCTAGAATATCTAATAGCCTCAGAAAACTACGAAGACTATATGTACGCCCTTGTAGATGCATATAATCCCGCTGCAGTGAAAAACGTCATGTGCACGAACACACTATCTGTGAGTTGGGACGGATGGCTGTATGATTGTGATTTCAATCAGATGCTCAACTTAAAAGTATCTGGCAAGCATAAACACATATCAACATACAATGAAGAGCAATTACAGGACAGAAACATAGTAATCAATCAACATTGCTACGGATGTACCGCAGGTGCTGGGAGCAGTTGTCAAGGAGTTGTAACCTAGCCTATGAACCCTCAACATCTATTAATTGTTTTCGTTAAAAACCCTATCCTTGGAAAAGTCAAAACCAGACTAGCTAAGACCGTCGGTGACGAGTCAGCCCTCAAGATCTACCAAAAGCTTCTAGAAATTACCGAACGGGAAACTAGAAAAGTAAATGCCGTCAGACACATCTACTTCTCAGAAATGATCATCTCTTCCAAATGGAAAGACGACAAAAAATACATCCAAGAAGGAACAGATTTAGGAGCTCGCATGCTACGTGCTTTCCTACATGGATTTTTGCAAGGATATAAACATATTATCATCGTAGGTTCTGATTTACCTGATATAACGAAAGAGACGATAGAAACAGGTTTTGAGCAACTAAAAACAAATGATATTGTTTTTGGTCCTGCGAATGACGGAGGGTACTATTTGTTGGGGATGTCAAAAATACATTCCTCTATTTTTGAAAATAAACCATGGAGTACATCTACATTGTTGGACCTAACTTTACAGGAATTGACAGAGCAAGAAAAGACGTTCGCGCTATTGACAACCAGGAATGATGTAGATACTTATGAAGACTTCGTCGCTTCCAGCTTATATCAAACAACCAAAAGTAAAGATGAAAGAAACATTACAAGAAACAGTTGAACATCTAAAAAACGCAGGTTTTGATGAGCCTGAAATTGGAATTATTCTAGGAACAGGACTTGGAAGATTCCTTGACGAAGTTGAGATTCAACAGGAAGTTGCATACTCAGACATTCCATATTTCCCAACTGCTACAGTAGAGTTTCACTCTGGCAAGCTTGTATATGGGAAGCTTGCTGGTAAGACCGTTGTGGTGATGTCTGGAAGATTTCACTTATACGAAGGATATACTCCTTGGGAGGTCACTTATGGCGTTCGTGTGATGCATCAATTGGGAATTAAAGCGCTTTTAATCTCTAATGCTGCAGGAGCCGTTAACCTGTCGTTCAACAAAGGAGATCTCATGGTAATTGAAGATCATATCAATCTTCAAGGAACATCTCCGCTAGCATTTGCAACCGTTGGAGAATTTGGAGATCGCTTTGCAGATATGCTAGAGCCATATTCATATGAAATCAACAGTCTACTAAAAGAAATCGCCAAAAAACATAAGATAACATTGCGAGAAGGAATATATGCTGGAGTTTTGGGACCACAGCTAGAAACAAGAGCAGAGTACAGAATGCTTCAAATCCTAGAAGTTGATGCTGTTGGAATGAGTACAGTTCCTGAAGTCATTGTGGCGAAACATCTAAATGTACCCTGCACCGCTATTTCTGTTATAACAGATGAATGCGATCCTAAACACCTCGCCCCAATAGACATTCAGGAGATCATTCAAATTGCAGGCAAAGCAGAACCTAAAATGATTCTATTATTCAAAGAGCTTATTAAAATAATCTAGCAATCAATCCTTTAAAATACCAGCAATGAGTCTTTATTTAATCTCCTTAACCCCTAATCTTTAACCTAAAAATATGAGTTATTTAGACACTACCAAAAATCTATATAAAGAAGCAGCACTAACCCCCAATGTTGGTTTGTGTTGTACCACCAACCCCATTTGGGAACTCCCAGGTCTAAAGATTCCGAGAATAATGCAAGAAATGAACTACGGCTGTGGTAGTACAGTCCATACACGTGATCTATCCAATCAACCAAAAATCCTCTATGTGGTGTTGGAGGTGGCATGGAACTCCTTCAGTTTGCCTATTTCTCCAGACAAAAGTCGGGCGTTATTGGTGTTGATGTTGTAGATGAAATGTTAGAAGCATCTAAAAAAAATTTTTTAGAAGCACAAATACAAAACGATTGGTTTGAC
>JABSPP010000002.1 GCA_013214275.1 Flavobacteriaceae bacterium | reverse complement strand
TTGGTTGTTTACAATCTAGCCGTACAAAGTTCTAAAGACTAATCACTTCAGATTACCTAAATAAATCCCATGGATCTTGATTTTGAGATCCATGGGTTTTTTTGTAAGCGTAATTTTAATTTTTCTTATAAAATACAGGTACTGTCTAAACGATAAAAAGTGCTGTGATATGTATCTAAAACCACATGATAAAAATAACAGAAGTATTATTTTTAGCGACACTCAATTTAGTTGATACCCAAAGTGAAGGTATTCAACCTGTATGAGTGAAAGTACATATAGTTTTGAGTTTAGCTAAAATGGTCATGTAATGCCCACAAGTAATTTTCTGTAGTAATACCGCTTGTAAGAGAAAGAGAGACTCATATCTTGGATTCTTGACCTAACTCTTTGACTAGCAAATAATAGAAAATAGCACGGTATTTTACTCGGTTTGTCCTTCCCATCTTGTTAGCAACAGCAGCAATCGCATCATCTAGATACGCTCCATCCTCTAACCCCAATTTTTTCATTAAGAAATTTTGTTTCACCGTCAGTAATTCAGATGGATCTGAAGTTGATACAGAGGCAGCGTCACGTTTGAATATAGACGGACCAAGTCCTCGAGTAATTTTATCGAATAGTTCATCTTCATAAGATATTGCCATGTTATCCATGACCTCTTTATAAAAGGTGATTTTCTGATCGACTTTACTCATTTATCAAAGTTGTTTTCATGTATTAAGGTCAAATATAACTAAAATCGATTTGAGGAAAGTGAAGAAATTACATTAAGCGAGCCTTTTAAATGTCAATCTGTCATACTAAACAAGAAAAGATTTTTAAAATACTGACAATCTTCGGGAAATTGACCAATGGCATACATGTTGTCCAACATAGAAAAGTTAAAATTAGACAACAAATTAAAATATAAATAACCATTATGAGTAAGATTATAGGAATTGATTTAGGAACTACCAACTCGTGTGTTTCAGTAATGGAAGGTAATGAGCCTGTAGTGATCCCTAATGCAGAAGGTAAAAGAACAACTCCTTCTATTGTAGCTTTTGTAGAAGGTGGTGAACGAAAAGTGGGGGATCCTGCTAAACGTCAAGCAGTAACCAACCCAACAAAAACAATTTATTCGATTAAGCGTTTTATGGGAAATAAATTTTCTGAGTCTAGTAAAGAAGCAGAAAGAGTCCCTTACAAAGTAGTTAAAGGTGACAATAATACCCCAAGAGTAGATATTGACGGTCGTTTATACACACCTCAAGAAATTTCTGCAATGGTATTACAAAAAATGAAAAAAACAGCAGAAGACTATCTGGGTCAAGATGTTTCTGAAGCTGTGGTCACGGTACCTGCGTACTTTAACGATGCGCAAAGGCAAGCTACCAAAGAGGCAGGGGAGATTGCTGGGTTAAAAGTGAGCAGAATCATTAATGAGCCTACAGCAGCGGCGCTGGCTTACGGATTAGATAAGGCTAACGATGATAAAAAAATTGTTGTATTTGATTTTGGAGGTGGAACTCACGATGTATCTATCTTGGAATTGGGTGATGGAGTGTTTGAAGTTTTAGCGACTGACGGAGATACGCACTTAGGAGGTGATGATGTGGACGAAAAAATCATTAACTGGCTAGCAGATGAGTTTAAAGCAGAAGAGAATATGGATTTGAAAAAAGATCCAATGGCATTACAGCGCTTGAAAGAAGCTGCTGAAAAAGCAAAGATTGAATTGTCTAGCTCTACTTCTACAGAAATTAATCTTCCATATATTACAGCAACGGCTAGTGGACCTAAACACTTGGTTAGATCTTTATCTAGAGCAAAGTTTGAGCAGCTAATTGATGATCTTGTAAAAAGAACCATCGAGCCTTGTAGAACTGCTCTAAAATCTGCTGATCTGTCAACTTCCGATATTGACGAGATTATCTTAGTAGGAGGTTCAACTCGAATTCCTGCGATTCAAGAAGCAGTAGAAAAGTTCTTTGGGAAAGCTCCTAGTAAGGGTGTAAATCCTGATGAAGTGGTTTCTCTAGGTGCAGCAATTCAAGGAGGAGTACTAACGGGAGATGTGAAAGACGTTCTTCTATTGGATGTTACACCGTTGTCACTAGGGATTGAAACTATGGGGAACGTATTTACCAAATTAATTGATGCAAATACAACCATTCCAACAAAAAAATCTCAAGTGTTCTCTACGGCCGTTGACAACCAACCTTCTGTAGAAATTCACGTATTACAAGGAGAGAGAGCAATGGCTGCTGATAACAAGACTATAGGTCGTTTTCATTTAGATGGCATCCCACCAGCAGGAAGGGGAGTGCCTCAGATCGAAGTAACATTTGATATTGACGCGAACGGAATTATTAAGGTATCTGCGTTAGACAAAGCCACTAATAAATCACAAGAAATTAGAATTGAAGCTTCTTCTGGACTGTCTGAGGAAGAAATAGAAAAGATGAAAGCTGAAGCTGAAGCAAATGCTGATGCTGATAAAGCGGCCAAAGAAACAGCGGATAAAATTAATAGAGCTGATTCTATGATTTTCCAGACAGAAAAACAACTTAAAGAGTTTGGAGATAAGCTATCTGCAGATAAAAAAGAGCCTATTGAAGCCGCTTTAGAAGCACTGAAAAAAGCGCACGAGTCTAAAGACATTGCACAAATTGATGCTGCCATGGAAAAGATTAACGAGGCTTGGAAAGTTGCTTCTGAAGAAATGTACAAAGCACAACAAGAAGCGCAAGCGGGTGCCGCAGGTACAGAACAAGGTCAGTCACAAGGTGGAGCAAGTGCAGAAGGAGAAAGCGACAATGTAGAAGATGTGGACTTTGAGGAAGTAAAATAGGTATAATAAAATAGCATTGAATCTAAAGTAAATTTAGATCAAAAGAATCGAGGGTTGTCTAGCATACATGCTAGACAACTTTTTTTTGTTTTTGAGTCAATGTTTTGAATGCTGTTTTTATCATCATCCTTAAAAGATGCTTTGAAAGTTGCGTTAGGGATGGCAGCGGCATCCTTTTTTTGTCCTAAAAGGCAAAAAAGATATAGCGAACAGCCCGACCCGCAGGGGAACGCCCAAAAAAATATTTTCCCTTTTTTAATTGATATAGTTCATGAGATGCTACCCACTTAAACGACTCGCATTAGTTTGGAGTATAGCCGCTTTTTGAGATCTGTGTAGTCGATAACTAATTGCTTTTCTTCGTCGGAATATGACTTGTTGGGATCCATCATATCGGCTATTAATTTATCAATTAGGATCCTTCTTAGGTTAAAAATCGCGTCATTTGTTGCCTTTGCAAGGACCTCCTTTGGTTGTGTTACAAATATATTTTTTCGTTCCCAATTACTTAATTGCCTGTTGGGATTCTCTTCATCCATTAAAATGGATGTTACCATGGAAGAGATGTTGGGGTTTTTATTCGTGATAAATTCTTCTGCATTTATTTTTTCATTTTGATTTATTTGATGGATCATATCCAGATAAATTTCACGAAAAATGGGATGGCTAAACTCAATTTCATCGTCTTGTAAATTCAGATAAATTTCTGTAGAAACAGAATGAGTAATGTTATTTTTTTTGATGACTAAAGCCCCATCTTCATCAACATCTTCTACCTCTTCAATAAAATGAACTTCTTGATTTCCGTATAGCAACAGCATTCTAATAATCTCTTCCTCCAAAATAAATAAGGGATCTACGGCTTCTGCTTCATTTTCTTCTTGTTTTACTATCTCAAAAGCTGGACGTTCTTTTTGTTGGGATTTTGTTATTTCTTTGAGGTTTTTAGAAATTAATTGTGCTAATTCGCTAAAGAGAACCCGCTCAGAAATTTTCATGATCCTAGAACATTCTTGCACGTAAACTTCTCGTTGAATGCTGTTCGGAATTTTAGAAATACTAGACACGATATCTCTTATGAGTCCAGCTTTCTTAACGGGATCGCCCTGAACCTCTTCCATTAACAGCGATACTTTAAAATTGATAAAGTCTTGAGAGGACGTGTCTAAAAATGCTTTGAGTTCTGTGTCTGAATGTTTCTTTGCAAAGCTATCTGGATCTTCTCCATTGGGAAATGTAACGACTTTTACATTCATTCCCTGCTCTAAAATCAAATCAATACCGCGAAGAGATGCTCGTATTCCTGCAGCATCTCCGTCAAAAAGAACAGTCATATTTTTTGTTAATCGACTTACCAATCTGATTTGATCTGGGGTTAGGGCAGTTCCTGATGACGCAACTACATTTTCAATTCCTGATTGATGAAGTGAAATAACATCTGTGTATCCCTCTACTAAAAAACAGTTGTCCTGCTTGGCTATTTCCTTTTTTGCATGATAGATTCCATACAAAATTTTACTCTTCTTGTAAATGTCACTTTCTGGGGAGTTTACATACTTTGCAATTTTTTTATCGGTTAGCAGAGTGCGCCCTCCAAATCCTAAAATACGACCAGACATGCTGTGAATTGGAAACATAACGCGACTTTTAAATCGGTCGAAATGCTTTCCATTTTCTTTAACTACGGTAAGACCTGTCTTCTCTAAATAGCCGAGTTCATATCCTTTTTTTAGTGCTTCTTGGGTAAAAGCGTCCCATTGATCTAAGCAATAGCCAAGGTCAAACTTTTCAATAACATCCTCTCTAAACCCTCGTTCCTTAAAATAACTTAACCCTATAGATTTCCCTTGTTCTGTGCGAAGTAGCGTGTTTTGAAAGTAGTCTTTAGCAAATTGCGAGACCAAGAACATACTTTCGCGTTCATTCATTTGTTGTTTCTGTTCATCGGTCTGAACAGTTTCCTCAATCTCTATATTGTATTTTTTTGCTAAATAACGGATGGCTTCAGGATAGGAAAAATGCTCGTGTTCCATTAAAAACGAAACCGCATTACCTCCTTTCCCAGTACTAAAATCTTTCCATATCTGCTTTACTGGCGAGACCATAAAAGAGGGTGTTTTCTCGTCTGCAAAAGGGCTCAGCCCTTTAAAATTACTCCCCGCTTTCTTTAATTGTACAAACTCTCCAATGACCTCCTCTACACGAGCAGTTTCAAAAACACGATCTATGGTACTTCTGGATATCATCGATTTTACTGATGCAATAAGCTAAACAAAGATAAGAATTAGATGTTTTGATGTATTTCAAAAGTACCTGTAAATTTAAATCATCATCAATTTAGATGGGCAGGAGTAACATACATATACAAGATTAATATATAGGTTGTTATCTGTGGGCGTTCCCCTGTGGGTCGCGCTATCCGCTATATCTTTTTTGCCTTTTTAGGACAAAAAAGGATGCCGCTGCCATCGCTAACGCAGCATTCAGAGTCCTTTTACGGTTAAAAGATAATGTTCATATCAGTCAATTCCAATCGTGGGTCGTTATAAAAGAGGATGAAATAAGGGCTGGTGCTGGATCAAACTTCAAATGAGATGATGTTGTCTTTATTTTTTACGCAATATTTTAAAAATTGAACGAAATCCATGAGAGCTCGTCACAACATAATAACTGTAAAATCGAAAAGTTAAATACAATTCTAAGAAACAGCTCGCAATTTTTTTAATGTTGTTTTTGTAAGTTTTATTTCAGCGTATTCTTTGGATACAATCAACTCCTTTTCGTCGGTGCTTGGAAGTTCAAACATAGCATCTGTAAGAATGGCTTCACACAAAGATCGCAACCCACGAGCACCCAGTTTGTACTCAACAGCCTTTCCTACAATATATTGTAATGCATCGTCTTGTACTTCAAAATGTACCCCATCCATTTCAAATAATTTCTTGTATTGCTTAATGATTGAATTTTTAGGTTCCGTTAAAATTAATCGTAGCATTTCTTCATCCAACGGGTTCATATGACTTAAGACTGGTAAACGACCAACAATTTCAGGAATTAAACCAAACGATTTTAAATCAGATGGAATGATATATTGCAGTATATGATCTTCATTAATTTTATCTTCAGATAAAGAAGCACTAAACCCTACCGCTTGCATGTTTAGCCTCTTACTAATCATTCTTTCAATTCCAGCAAATGCACCACCGGCAATAAATAAAATATCTTTGGTGTTTACCTCAGTAAATTTTTGTTCTGGATGCTTTCTTCCTCCTTTGGGTGCAACATTCACTACAGCTCCTTCAAGTAATTTTAACAATGCTTGCTGGACTCCTTCACCAGAGACGTCCCTAGTGATGGATGGGTTATCCCCTTTGCGAGCAATTTTATCAATTTCATCAATAAAAACAATTCCACGTTCGGCTTTTGTTACATCATAATCTGCGGCTTGAAGCAGACGGCTTAGGATACTTTCTACATCTTCCCCTACATATCCAGCTTGTGTAAGTACTGTAGCATCTACAATAGAAAATGGTACGTCTAGCATCTTTGCAATTGTTCTTGCTATAAGTGTCTTTCCTGTTCCTGTATCCCCAACAAGAATAATATTGCTTTTTTCAATTTCTACGTCGTTATCGTCATTTTTAACTTGTAATAAGCGTTTGTAGTGATTGTACACAGCAACAGACATAGATTTTTTAGTTGCTTCCTGTCCTATGATATACTGATCCAGAAAGGTTTTTATTTCTAGAGGTTTTTTTAAGACTAACTCGTTAGATAGGTTGAGGGACTCAGCATACAACAGTTCTTCTTCAACAATTCCGTGAGCCTGTTCAATACAACTATCACATATATGTGCATCCATTCCAGCTATGAGCAGGTTTGTTTCTGATTTTTTCCTTCCGCAAAAGGAACATTCGAGGTTCTCGTCTTTAGCCATAATGGTTGATTGTGATAGCTTTGTGAAACTTTAAATAATAACTTCTCCGTTTTTAGAAGGATATACCGCTCGTGTTTTGATCAGATAATCTTACTATTTTCCTGTTAGTATCTCGTCGATCATCCCATATTCTTTCGCTTCTTCTGCTCGCATCCAGTAGTCTCGATCGGAGTCTGCGTAAATCTTGTCATATTCCTGCCCTGAATGATCGGCTATGATAGTGTATAACTCTTTTTTGAGCTTCTGTATTTCACGGGCTGTAATTTCAATGTCAGAGGCCTGTCCTTGAGCACCGCCTAATGGTTGATGAATCATTACCCTTGAGTGAGGCAAAGCAGATCTTTTCCCCTTTTCTCCAGCACACATCAATACCGCTCCCATAGAAGCAGCCATTCCTGTGCATATAGTTGCCACATCTGGTTTGATAAATTGCATGGTATCATAAATTCCTAAGCCAGCGTAAACCCCACCTCCCGGAGAATTGATGTAAATAGAAATATCTTTGGAAGAATCCACACTTTCTAAAAATAGTAGTTGTGCCTGAATGATATTTGCCACTTGATCGTTAATCGCTGTTCCCAAAAAGATTATACGGTCCATCATTAATCTTGAAAAAACATCCATAGCAACGGCGTTTAATTGGCGTTCTTCAATAATGTTTGGAGTCATATTTGTAATCAAGTGATTGTAGTGGGTACTGCTAATTCCCTGGTGTTTAGTAGCGTATTTCTCAAACTCTTTTCCGTAATCCATCGGAGTGTCATTTAATTAAATTATTTTGTAAAGATACTAACTTTAAGTTTTTAGTATCCTATCTCAACTATTAAAGTTAAAAAAAGGGTTCCCTAGATAAGGGTATTTACTTTTCGCTCTTGTAGACTTCTTTGATAAAGTTTTCATAAGTCACATTCTTGACTTTAAAACTCATATTTTCTTTGTAAAATTCAAGTAGTTTCTGATTCAACAGCTGATCTTGTAATCTTTGGGCCCCTTCTTGGTCAGAAAGTATTCTGTTGGTAACACCCTCTAGTTCGTGTTGCTCTGGGTTTACATTGCCAAACTGTGCCATTTGAGTTCTTACAAAGCTTCTTGCAAACTCCCTAAGTTCGTCGTAGTCAATTTTAATGTCATGATCGCTTATAATCTTTTCTTGAATCAACTGATAACGCAATCCTTTTTCTGATTTGTTGTATTCCTCAGCAGCCTCTTCAGTGGTTAGTTGTTTTTCACCAATGGTGACCAACCATTTTTGTAAAAATTCAGCAGGAAGATCAAATTTTGTATTCTCGATAAAATGTTCTGTAACCGCATTTGCAAATTGCTGGTCTGCCAGTTGTTGAAATTTTTTTTCTGAATCTTCTTTTATCTTATTTCTTAGTTCAGTCACTGTTTTAACAGAGCCATCAGGAAAAATTTCATCAAACAACTCTTGATCTAAATCTGCCAATTCTATTTCTGTTGTCTCTTCGATGGATAAACGAACCTTAATATTTAATCCTTTTGCTTTCTCACTGGATAATCCCAAAGCTGATTGTAATTTATAATCATCCTCAAAAAGCCCCTTTGTTTTTAATTCTATGGTCTCTCCAACCTTACCACCTAACAATTTTTTTAGATGTGCTTTTCCTTTAATATCAGCTAAATTAATCGTAGATTTTTTTTCTATCTGCTCGTCTTCATTAACAAAAGTTCCAGTGACGAGAGTTTTTTCACCAATCGCTTCAACAACAGACATTTTTCCGTAGCGTGACTGTATGTTTTCGAGTTCTTTGTCTATCAAAGCTTCGTCTACAGTAATATTGTAGTATATTATCTTTTTTTTAGGCTTTAGATTTACATTAAATTCAGGCACTAATCCTAACTCAAATTCAAAAGATAATGGTTCTGTGTCCCACGAAAAGGTATCGCTAATTTTTGGAAGAGGGTTGCCGAGGATTTCTAATTTTTCTTCGACTAGAAACTTGTTTAATGATTCCTGTAAAAGCTTATTAACTTCATCAATCATCACAGATTTCCCAAACTGCCTTTTTACCATTCCCATAGGCACATGACCTTTCCTAAATCCGGGGATATTGGCCTTTTTTCTGTAGTCTTTTAAAATGTCTTCTACCTTGGTCTTATAATCCTCTGCTGTTATGTCAACTTTAACAACGGCATTCAAGGCATCAACATTTTCTTTGGTTATATTCATCTCGACTTAAATTTTTAAAAAAATAGGTTGCAAAATTAAGGCTTTTCCTTTGTCTAACAAAGTTTAATCATTTCTATTTCAGTCATTCTCTTTTATCGTCTAATAGCGAAAACAGATAGGAACGGAACAGTGATAATAGTATGCTAAAAACAAAAGCACTAAAAAAGCCAGAGACATGAAATCCATTCACTATTTTTCCTGCTAAAAGAATAATTATAGCATTGATCACAAATAAAAATAATCCAAAAGAGACAATGGTAGCAGGTAACGTAAAAAAGATAAGCAAAGGACGAACAAACATATTGAGAAGTGAAATGACTACTGCCACAACAACAGCAGTAAGGTAGTTTTCTCCTACGGTAATTCCTGGTAAAAAACTAGCGATTAGGATAACGGCTAATGCGGTAAGTAATATTTTTAAAAAGATCTTCATAGTTTAAAGTTGGTGTTGGGAATTTATTTGTTTGTAGAGACGCTCATTTCTGAATTAGTTCTCCAGACTTGCGTTCTAACTCCGCTTGGAATTCCTCCATTACTGGTTTGACAGTACTTTCAGGCAGATCAATAATTTTAATATACATTAACCCATCCACAGAATTGTTGAATTTCGGATCCACATTAAATGCGACAAGCCGTGCATTTTGTTTTACATATTTTTTAATCAAAACAGGAATCCTGAGTGCTCCGGGTTCAATTTCATCTATAACCCTATCAAATTTTTGCATATCTGCTTTTGCAGCATCAAAAACAAAATCCTTATCCGCATCTTTTAGCTTCACCTTAAATTCTTTTTTTGGCTGAATATATTGGGCTACATAGGGGTCGTAATAATGTGATTTCATGAACTCAATCATTAATGATTTTGAAAATTCTGAAAACTGATTACTAATGCTAACACCTCCCATCAAGTACTTGTGTTCAGGATATCGGAGCGTTGTATGTACAATTCCCTTCCATAACAGGAAGAGTGGCATTGGTTTTTGCTGATATTCTTTAACAATAAATGCCCTTCCCATTTCGATGGTCTGTTCCATCATTCCGCGGAACTCTGGTTCAAACTTAAACAGCGATTGTATGTAAAATCCTTGAATTCCATATCGCTTGTAAATTTCTTTACCAAGTCCCATTCGGTAGGCTCCCACTAAACAATTTTCAAAATTATCCCACAAAAACATATGGTAATAGTACTTATCAAACTTATCTAAATCAATAGATTTATTGGTGCCTTCACCCACGTCACGAAAGGTAATTTCTCGCAGTCTTCCTATTTCGTAGAGTGTGTTGGGAATATCTTTTGCTGGTGCTAAAAACACTTCATAGTTTTTGCTTATCAGCAGACGTTTGTCATTTTCCCTTAATGTTTGAACTTCTTTTATCAAAGAAGCTATATTTTTTTGAGAAGATATTTTCCTAGGGGGAGTGCTAATTTTTAAGTTTTGTTTAGAGAGTATTGATTGCTTTCTCTCGAAGGGATTGGCAAGCATATACGTTTTCTTTCGAATATATTCATAGAAGGCGTTGATATCTTGATACTGCTTTTGATCTCTAACAGCGATAGGTTTCCCTATGCGCACTTTAATAGTCCGGTCTTTTTGAGAAAGTAATTCTGAAGGTAATTTTGCAGTCCTCAGGGTATCGCTAATCTTGGAGAGAAAGTAGAAAAATCGACTGTTTTTTGCATGAAAATAAATAGGGATTACAGGAACTTCTGCGTTCTTAATTAATTTCACAGCACCCTCTTCCCATGGTTTGTCAACCATGAGCTTACCATCTTTGTAAGTAGACACTTCTCCCGCTGGGAAAATTCCCAAAGGATGACCTTTTTGCAGATGGAGCAAAGCGTTTTTAATTCCCGCAATGCTAGATTTTGCATCTTTGTGGTTTTCAAAGGGATTCACAGGCATTACATATGGTTTTAATGGTGCTATCCTATGTAATAAAAAATTGGCAATAATTTTAAAATCAGGGCGATGCTCTATGAGTAATTTCAGTAGAAGAATTCCATCGACACCTCCTAGGGGATGATTAGAGATGGTAATAAAAGAACCTTCTTTAGGAATTCTTTTCAAGTCCTCTTTTGGAATTTCAAACGTGATCTGAAACTCATCCATTAATGAGTTTAAAAACTGTAAATCCTTTTTTTCTTTATTCCGATTGTAAATCTTATTGATGGTAGTTATTCTGAGTAATTGCATAAGAATCCATCCCAAAAATGTTCCCAAAAAGCCAAATTTATCGGCTTTTATTGATTCGGCAATTTCTTTTGAAGTAACTAACCCCATAATGTCACGCTCTGTTAACTACAAACATAATTAAAAAAAAGACATGGCATGCACTTCTATATTTTTATCACTATTTGCATTGTTTCCTTATTAACTTGAGTAAGTATTGAAGTCCCCAATGACCTAATATTCGTAACGGCTGCACGGTCAAAATGCCTAATAGTGTACAAGTCAACTCCTTTAGTAACCTCTACTTTATACGAAGATTTTAATTCTTCGTAAAATGCTTCAAACTGGTTGAATTTGTTATCAATGCACACCGAAAAACTAATTGCTGAATTTTGTATCAAGTTTACTGCAAGTAAATATTGATGCAATAATTGAAATACATGACTTATATTATCCTCAACCATAAAGGAAAAGTCCCGTGTTGAAATGGAGACTAATATTTGATTTTTCTTAACGATAAAACACGGAATTTTTGGTTGTATAGATACTCCACGATGTACCTCAGTTCCTGTTAAACTAGGATCTAAAAAAGACCTCACAAAAAGTGGAATATTCTTACTTTGAAGCGGCTGAATGGTTTTTGGATGAACCACAGATGCGCCATAGAATGCCATTTCAATGGTTTCCTCGTACGAAATTTGTTCTAGCAATTGGGTTTTTGAAAAAACCTTGGGATCTCCATTTAAAACTCCTCGCACATCTTTCCAAATGGTCACCTGATTGGCATTTAAGCAATAGGCGAAAATCCCAGCAGTATAGTCAGAACCTTCTCTTCCTAGAGTTGTCGTATTTCCCTTTGTATCTCCCCCCAAAAAACCTTGTACAATGTTTAATCTTTCTGAATTGATTTTTTTTGAAATGGCTACTTCTGTTTGCTCCCAGTTGACTTTTGCATCACGAAAGCTAGAATCTGTTTTGACTAATGTTCTAACATCATTCCAAACGGTATTGATGCCCTGTAAATTGAGGTAGTAATGCAGAATAGTTGTGGATAATAATTCTCCATAGCAAACAATTTGATCATAGGAAAAATCATACATCTTTTCCTCTTTGTTGTGATTTAGGAAAACCCAAAGATCTTGTAATAACCCATCGAACTTTTTAAATATAATATGTTCTTCAGTGAAAAGTTCATCTATGATGGTTTGATGATATTTTACGATCTTATCCATAGCAGAAGTGAGCTTACTAGTGTTGAAACAGTAAGCATGAACAACCTCTTCAAAGGCATTGGTCATTTTACCCATGGCAGATACAACAAGAAGACAATGATCGCTCCTTTGACTTTTTATGATCTCTGTTACATTTCGAACACCATCTGCGTCTTTTACAGAAGCCCCTCCAAATTTGTAGATTTTCACTCGATTAAATTTACACTAACTATTAGATATTTAATTATTTCTTTTTGAGATATTGACTTTTACTAGACCAGTCCCTTTAAAGCAGGACTTCACGCGTGTAAATTGATTATTTCTTATTTAACACATCTAAGAGGGTCTGTCTAACCCTGTTTTTGAATAAATTTCTCCAAATCACGACTTGTCATGTGAACAACTCGCCATTCCTTTAGAAGCTGAGCTCCTGTACTCTCATAAAAATCGATGGCATTCTGATTCCAGTCTAAGACCTCCCAAGCGACCCTTTTGTAATTATTTTCATAAGCAAATTCCATTAATTTTATATACAGTGCTTTTCCTACACCGAGCTTTCTTTTTGACTCAGTCACGATTAAATCCTCCAAATGAATCACTTTGCCTTTCCATGTCGAAAAACGCTCATAAAATAATGCCATTCCGATGATAAGACCATCCTCTTCAGCAACAAAAACTTTAAATTTAGGATGATCAGAAAAACCGTCTCTTTCAAGATCGGCAATTGTAATTACAACAGCTTGTGGTTCTCGCTCAAATTCAGCCAATTCTACAATAAGATCATGAACAGATCTCATGTCATTTTTCTGGGCAAGTCGTATAATAAAACTCATTTTATCGAATTAAATATCAAATATAAACTAACGAATTGAAACCTTTAAAATAAGTGTACGAAAAGGTTGTAGTTATCGAAAAAAATGGCATATTTGCTTGAGTAAATAAGCATCTTACATGATAAGTAAAAACCAAACTCTTGGTGAATTTATTATTGAAAATCAAGCATCCTTTAGGTATAGTTCTGGGGAGTTATCGAGGCTAATCAATTCTATTCGATTGGCAGCAAAGGTTGTGAACCATGAGGTGAATAAAGCCGGCTTGGTAGATATTATTGGAAATATTGGTGAGACAAATATACAGGGAGAGAGTCAGCAAAAACTAGATGTTTATGCTAATGATAAGTTTATCCAAACCTTGATTAATCGTAACATTATTTGCGGTATTGCTAGTGAAGAAGAGGATAACTTCATTGCTATTAATAGCCAAGATGAGAATCACCAAAATAAATATGTGGTTCTGATCGACCCGCTGGACGGCTCTTCGAACATTGATGTCAATGTTTCAGTGGGTACCATTTTTTCTGTTTACAGACGTATCACAGAATTGGGGACACCTGTTACTCAGGAGGATTTCCTTCAAAAGGGAAATCAGCAAGTCGCTGCTGGCTATGTTATTTATGGGACTTCTACCATGTTAGTTTACACAACTGGTGATGGAGTGAATGGATTTACCTTAAATCCAGCAATTGGAAGTTATTATCTTTCCCATCCCAACATGCAATTTCCTGAAGATGGTCAGATTTATTCGGTAAATGAGGGAAATTATATTCATTTTCCGCAAGGAGTAAAAAATTATATTAAATACTGCCAGAAAGAGGAAGGAAATCGTCCATATACCAGTAGGTATATTGGTTCTTTAGTTTCCGATTTCCATAGAAATATGATAAAAGGAGGAATATATTTATACCCCGGCAACTCAAAGAATCCTAACGGAAAGTTAAGGTTACTCTATGAGTGCAACCCCATGGCTTTTTTAGCAGAACAGGCCAATGGAAAAGCAAGTGACGGTTTTACTCGGATTCTTGATATCAAACCCACTGAACTTCACCAACGGGTTCCTTTTTTCTGTGGGAGTAAAAATATGGTAGAAAAGGCAGAGGAGTTTATGAAACACTGATAGTTAAATGAACCTTGCATAGCCCGATGCAGAAACAAAAAAATGGAATAAAAAGTGATTGTTAGAAATGTAAAAAATTTTGCAAAATATATTTTTACAAACTGAGAAAAGCTTAAAGTAACTTTGAAAAACATTGTTCAGATTACAACGCGATAATTTCTTCTTATCCAGTAATAAATTATCAAAGGCTCAAGTGTTTGTATTCGGTATTTTTTATAGTTAATTTTGTGGAGCTAAAAATTAAAATTAATCATTATAAAACATAGTATATGGCTTTTGAATTACCAAAATTAGGCTATGCGTATGACGCATTAGAACCGCATATTGATGCGAAAACGATGGAAATCCATCACTCCAAACATCACCAAGGATATACCAACAAACTCAATGCTGCCGTTGAGGGAACTGATTTAGAAGGAGTATCCATTGAAGATATCTTGGCGAGTTTGAATAAAGAAGGACAAGTAAACTGGGCAGTAAGAAACAATGGTGGAGGATACTACAATCACTGTTTGTTTTGGGAAATCCTAAATCCAAATGATCAAGGCTCTTTGTCGGGATCACTTCTTAATGCTATCGAGAAAAACTTTGGAGGTGTTGATTCTTTTAAAGCTCAATTTGCAAAAGCAGCAGCCACCCAATTTGGATCTGGCTGGGCATGGTTATGTGTTCATCAAGATGGTAGCCTAGAGATATGTTCTACGCCGAATCAAGACAATCCACTAATGAGTGGTATTGGCTGTGGAGGCACTCCAATTTTAGGATTAGACGTATGGGAGCACGCATATTATTTAAATTACCAAAACAGACGCCCAGATTATATTGAGGCTTTCTTCAGCGTCATTAATTGGAACGAAGTACAAAAACGTTATGATACTGCTACTAAGAACTAACAGTTTCATCTGTTATTAGAGTAGAAATGTAATAAAGGCATATACAATTTAGGATATATGCCTTTATTTTTTAATACGCTCTTTTGTTATTTCCTTCGTAGAAATTGATAAAAGCATTGTTCACCACTCGGTGACCACCATCGGTTGGGTAGTCTCCTGTAAAATACCAATCGCCTAAATTTTCAGGACAAGCTTTATGGAGGTTTTCCACCTTTTGATAGATGACTTCTACTTTTGCTTTTATCTCGCTAGTCTTTAGCATTTCAGCGATCTTTGCTGAAATTTCCTCATCAGTAAATGGGGCATAGATTTCTTTGACGTGATTTATGACCTCAGAATCTGTGAGATTGGTTTGATGCTTACACTTGGTATAGACATCATTTACAATATGATATTGGTTGGTGTCTTTTAGCAATTCTAAAGCTGCTTTAAATGCAATAAAATCACCAATTCTAGCCATATCTATTCCGTAACAATCGGGGTAACGTATTTGTGGAGCAGAGGAAACAACAACAATTTTCTTCGGATTTAGTCGATCCAATATTTTAATAATACTTTTCTTCAATGTAGTTCCCCTGACGATACTATCGTCAATTACCACGAGATGGTCGGTTGGTTTAACTACTCCGTAGGTCACGTCATACACGTGAGCTACCAGATCATCTCGGCTATTATCATCTGCAATAAAGGTTCTTAGTTTGGCATCCTTAATGGCTATTTTCTCAAAACGAGGTCTCTCAGAAAGAATCTCACGAACTTCACTAGCAGAAATATTCCGTTGACCAGATAATATTTTCTCTGTTTTTTGTTGATTTAAAATATCTTCTGCTGCTTCTGTCATTCCATAGAAGGAAGTTTCAGCAGTATTTGGGATAAAGGAAAAAACAGTATTTGAAATATCGTGGTCAATTGATTTCAACACTTGGGGGAATACGTATTTTCCCAGATTTTTGCGCTCTTCATAGATACTGGCATCGCTTCCTCTAGAGAAGTAAATCCGTTCAAAAGAGCAACATTTTTTTTCTCGTTGTTCCAAAACCTTTTTTACAGTGGTTGTTCCATCTTTCTTGATAATAAGTGCATGACCTCTTTCGAGTTCCTCAATGTCGTCCAGTTGAACGTTAAAAACAGTTTGAATTGCAGGTCTTTCTGAAGCAACCACCACTACTTCATCATCTTGGTAGAAATATGAGGGTCGAATACCGTTGGGATCTCTCAGGACAAAGGCATCTCCATGTCCTATTAATCCTGCCATCGCATATCCACCATCCCAGTTTTTTGAGGATCTTTTCAAGATTCGTTGGATATCTAAGTGCTCCTCTATGTATGGTGAGGCCTCAATTTTAGACATGCCCAACTCTTTGGCTTG
>JABSPP010000199.1 GCA_013214275.1 Flavobacteriaceae bacterium | reverse complement strand
TATGTTAATATCTATTTGCTTTGCCATGAAATCAATATACAAATTTATTGAGTAATATCAAAGTTAAAATAGTATTAAACAATGATAATGAGGTGATTGTCGTATCTGTTGATTCCAAAAGCAACTCTGTAGCATCTTATGTGAAGGCAAAATTAAATTATCAAAAAATTGATGTTAAAGGACTTAAAAAAGGAAAAATTTATACTGTCCCCTTGACAATCAAACAATCCTAATTTGCATAACAGCGGTTGGTTAGTTGGGTGCCTGAATACAACACTTTGTTGTTTCAGGCATTTTTTATTTTAGATTGTTTAAAATAAAATCTACCCTGTTGTTTGTATTGATATTCTCTTGAAGTGACGTTGTTAGATGTTTTGGTTTTGAAGCGTATTGGCGATCTAAAAGGAATTGAATATCATCGCTATAATCTAAAGATACTTTTCCGGTAAGTAATATCCCTAGGTCTTTACCTTCTTTGTAGTAATTATATACTTTTTTGAGTCCCGACAAGTACAAATAATCTTTTGTAAATCCTCCTCCTCTGTGAGCTCTAACTGTGATGTAAAAAGCATCTTCCCTATTTAAATCGTAAGTATTATGTAAAAGGCGAAAAGTTTTTGAAAAAGAGTAGCCTTTTGCCAAGCTATCTACAGCAATCACACGATATGCAAGCTCTTTCAACCTTTTGATAGAAAGGTTTCCCGACATGTATTCACTAAATACAGCTAATCCTTCCTGAGTTTCCTCACAATTCGGGAAACCATTCGAAAATATTTTTAAGGGTTGCAACAACCCATTCATCGTTGTTACCATGTGGACTCCAATCTCATGATGTTTTAAGATATTCATCTCAACATCTGAAAATGTATGATTGGAATTAACAACCAGTGACTTAATATTATTTAACACCATGGCAATAGCTCCCATAGTTGACGAGTGCTTAATGTCGTAGGTGAAGTCGTAGTTTTTGGAGTATGCTCTAAAAATTTCTTCGGCCTGTGTAGAGTTGTATTTTGGAATCTCGCATTCTGAGCTTTTATCATCGTGGAAATGCAAGATAAATTTTGCATTTTCAACATCCTGTTCTGTGGGGGTTCCGAAGGAGCGCAAACTGTTATAATAGAATTTCTTACCATTCCCAATAGTTTCAATACACTGAATCAAACCAGAATATGTGTAGATAGTATCTTCATACAGGTTTCTCAATCGATCATTTTGAATGAGTTCTAAAGGCTGTGAAAAAAATTCTCTATGCAGTCGAAATCGGTCAAAATCGATGTCAGGATAGATAAAAACTGGATCTGTAAGGTATTTTGAAGCAAAGAATTTTACCTTTTCGGACTCAATATTTATTGGATTTACATAGCTTAATAGCTCAATTTTTTTAACAAGTTCATCTAAATACTTGTCAATTTCAAAGAGTGATTTTGTTGCTACGGAGGAATCATTCATCATACATGTCTACAAAAAAGATATTACAAATTTAGGCTTTATACTTTTTATGGAAGGCTTCTGCGTGATTTTTTAGTTCTCTTTTTAAGTACACTTCAACAGCATTTACAACCTCTGGATACATAATTTGCTCTAACTCATCACAGTAAACCTTAGCTATTTCTGTTGCTAGCACCAAGGTGTTTTGAAAATTTTCTGTAATGAATTTTAAAAAATATCCATTGCCCTGAAAAGTGTCATTCACTTTTGCTGTTTTGGGGATTTTATTGGGTAATGGCATCTTTTCTAAAATCATTCTCCAAGATTCAATTTCCTGGGCAAATCTCTTTTGATCCACATTTGCGGTTCCTAGGTTCCAAGTTGGAACTTCACGAGTCCAGCGTTTCCAGTTGTAACTATGCATATCGTATACGATACAACATCCAAAAGTATATTCAATCTGAGCAATCAGTGATTTGACCACCTGATAAAAATTATGGTGTTTTAAAAGACTCTTTGCTCTCATAGGTTCTGATAGTGGTGAATGCCACAGTTGCTTACCCCATGCGTCTTCATAGATCGCAGATGTTGGAGCTCTATTTAAGTCATACTCAAAGCGAGAGTCCATCCCCGCGATTACTATGGGGTGTGATTTGATCATTTCCTTTGTTGCTGGATCTTCCTCAAACCATCGCTCATATTCAGTATGAATGCAATTACTCCATAATTCCTTTCTGAATTGATGACCATCATGAACAGCACCACAGACATACGGTACATATGTATCTATTTTTATGGTGAAGGAATAGTCTTCTGAGACAGCATTGAATACCTCTCGATCATTAATTTTTTGAATTATCTGTTCAACGGATAACTTTAACATCATTTATACTTCTATTGATAAATTTGGAATGCTCCCCCACTCTGTCCATGAACCATCATAGACTACACCATCTTGATGCCCAGAGATTTTTGCCGCTAAAGCTAAAACACAGGCAGTAATACCAGATCCACAGGTAAAGATCATTGGTTTACGATGGGGGTTTAAAATTTCAAAAATTGCTTTTAATTCTTCTTCTTGTTTGAATTTATTTCCATCTAGCACATCAGTGTAGGGCAGGTTCTTGGAAGTTGGAATATGCCCTGATTTAACATTTGCCCTAGGTTCAGGCTCTTTACTGGTAAATCTACCTTTGGATCTGGCGTCTAAAATTTCACAATCACTTACGCCAATATGACTCAAAACTAAGGGATACTTTACAAAACGCTCAACATTTGTCTTCACTTTAAAATTACCTTTTAGATAACTATGTTCTTCTGATTGGGTCACATCAAAGCCCATTTTTTTCCATTCTAAAAACCCTCCATCCAATACCGCCACATTTGTAAATCCAACAGATAAAAACATTAACCAAGCTCTGGGACTGGAATAAACCCCTAACCGATCATAAATAATAACACAACTACACTGATTGATTCCAAGTTTCTGAACCTTTTTCTCAAACTCCTCAGCAGGTAGCATAGTATTTGGAAAATTGGCACTCAGATCAGAGAACACCTTTTGAATATCAAAGGTACGGGAGAATGGTATTTTATCATCGGTTAAATGTGGTATGGTGGTTTTTACCACTCCCTTTTTAACCGTAGCATCAAGAACAACGAGCTGTTTGTGATACAGATGAGTATTGAGCCACATACAGTCAACGATACTGTTTGGAACTTTGAGCATTAGGCGTTTTCAACCATTCGTTTTAAATCTGTTTTTCTTTTGAAAGCAGCATTTCTCTCAAGTACCTTGCTCTGCATAAAATCAACAACTTTTTCTTGAATTTTGGTTTTATATACTTTATTCATATATGTGATTCCACCTGGACTCATTACATTTACTTCTACTAGCTTTCCTCCTATCACATCAATTCCAACAAAATATAGTCCATCTTTAAGAAGTTTTGGCCCTATTTTATCACAAAGCAGTTTCTCTTGTGGTGTCAACTTGTGTTTTGCCACAGTTCCACCAGCAGAGACATTAGAACGATGATCTTTTTCACCAGGAATTCTTCTCATCGCTCCTATTGGAATTCCGTTTAATATTAAAATTCTCACATCTCCTTTATCTGCACCTTCGATATATTCTTGAAGAATCACATAGTCTGAAGTTCCATCTTTCTTGTGTATATAAAAATCCAAAAGTGAATTGATATTTCCCATGGCAGACTTCTCAATCAGAATCACACCAGAGCCTCCAAAGCCATCTAGTGGTTTTAAAATCATCTTGTCTGAGTTTGATTCTTCAATCATTTGAATGAGATAGTTTTTATTTTTTGAAACGTGCGTCACAGGGATAATCTCGTTGTTAGGATCTTCAAAAGCTGCCGTATATAACTTGTTGTTGGCCTCTCTCATTCCTCTTACTGAGTTGATAATAAAGACATCATCTTTTACAGAATCTAAAAAATTGAGCATTAGCGGGTCAAGAGGTGGCTCAGCTCTCATAAAAATCACATCAAAACCAGCTAAGGGTAGCATTTCTTCTCGGGTGGTTGTTTTCTTATAAAATGATTTGATACTGGCAGGTACCTTCTCTAC
>JABSPP010000198.1 GCA_013214275.1 Flavobacteriaceae bacterium | reverse complement strand
CTAATTCCACTCTTAGGATCACTCAACTTGTTATAAATACGTTCGCGTTCATCTTTGGTAAACATAAATGGTGCAGATGCCGTGGTCTTATGCGCTAACAAACCTTCTAACCCTCCTTCAAGATACATACTTCTCCATTTTTGAATGCTATTGTGGTTTACTCCCACAAGTTTTGACAAAGCAGTTTTTGATAAAGGCTTTTTGCTATCCTTGATTACTTGTAACATCCTAAGTCTTGGAATAAACAATGGTTTACTAACTTTTTGTAAACGCTTTAACTCTTTTATGCTCTCTTTTACTATAACTTCTTTTGGTAATGACATATTAAATGAATAAATAATTAGTCCAATATACAACTATTTATCAAAATAAAAAAATAGACTAAAAATATATTCATTTTGGTATTACATACGAAATAGGATGATCTAGTAGAAGTCAGATAAAAAACAGGCTAAAAATTTGGTTTTTTAAATTTTCTAACCGAATATTTGTATGTTAAAAGTTCAGAAACTTATTGGATACTGTTATCAAGAAAGGCTAAGGGACTAGACCCGTTGATGCCTTAGCAACCCTTTGTCATACAAAGAAGGTGCTAAATTCTACCTAAATTATAGCATTTCACACTCAGACTGCCAATGTGTGAAATGCAATCATAAGGATAGATAACCCGAGGAATCATCACTCTGGCAATCTCATCATTTCTTCATAACACTTTCCTCCAAGACCTCTGTTTGATAGGCGAACCTGATACAGTCAGCTAGGACAGATCACAGATAAGAGTTCTGATATTAAAATATGACCAGTATTGCCATAAATAGTCGATTAATGAATCAAATTTACAAGGAGCTTAAAAAGCGAATTTTAATCTTAGATGGAGCCATGGGCACCATGCTTCAACAATACAAGTTTACAGAAGAAGACTTTCGAGGTGAGCGATTCAAAGATCACCCAAGTCCGCTAAAGGGAAACAACGATTTACTCTCCATAACACAACCAGAAGCTGTAAAAGAAGTACACAGAAAATACTTTCTTGCAGGAGCAGATATTGTTCAAACCAATACCTTTTCTGGAACTACCGTGGCAATGGCCGATTATCAGATGGAAGATTTGGTGACGGAGCTTAACTATGAATCTGCAAAGATCGCAAGGCAAGTCGCCGATGAAATTACAGCAAAAGAACCTCACAAGCCTCGATTTGTAGCTGGATCCATGGGTCCCACCAATAGAACTGCGAGTATGTCTCCCGATGTAAACGATCCTGGGTATCGAGCCATTACTTTTGATGAACTGAGGATTGCCTACAGACAACAAGCAGAAGCACTAATAGACGGTGGTGTAGATATGTTGTTGGTAGAAACCATCTTTGACACGCTTAACGCAAAAGCGGCATTATTTGCCATTGATGAGGTAAAAACAGAACGCCTTATAGAAATTCCTATCATGGTCTCTGGAACCATTACAGATGCTTCTGGGCGTACCCTGTCTGGGCAAACGGCTGAGGCATTTTTAATCTCGGTGTCACATATTCCGCTATTAAGTGTTGGTTTTAACTGCGCCTTAGGTGCCAACCTCATGAGGCCTCACTTAGAGGCCATAGCCTCTAAAACAGACGTTGCCATCTCTGCATATCCCAATGCAGGATTGCCCAACGCATTTGGAGAATACGATGAAACTCCAGAGGAAATGAAATCACAAATTGAGCAATATCTAGACAAGAGCTTGGTAAACATTGTTGGTGGTTGTTGCGGAACAACGCCAGAATACATCTCTGAAATTGCCAAAGTAGCAGCAAACTATTCGCCAAGACCTTGCTGTACATCCTCAGTAAACACATGAAGCCCACTTAGAGGGATTAGCCAAATAAAGGACAATGTCCCAAATTAGAAGAAATGAATATTAAATGATTAGTGCAAATTTAAACACGTGAAAGAATCTCCAAGATACATGCGGCTATCGGGGTTAGAGCCCCTAATCATTACTCCAGAAAGTAACTTTGTCAATGTTGGAGAGCGAACAAACGTTGCGGGTTCAAGGCGTTTTCTAAGGCTCATCAAAGAGGAGAAATACGACGAGGCTTTAGACATCGCCAGACATCAAGTAGATGGTGGAGCGCAGATCTTAGACGTTAATATGGATGATGGTCTGATTGATGGAAAACAAGCCATGATTCGCTTCTTGAATTTGATTGCTGCAGAACCCGATATCTGTAAAATTCCCATGATGATTGATAGCTCTAAATGGGAAATCATCGAAGCAGGATTGCAAGTGGTGCAAGGTAAATCTGTCGTAAATTCAATTTCTTTAAAAGAAGGAGAAAAAGAATTTGTGTGGCAAGCCACACAGATCAAACGCTACGGAGCTGCGGTTATTATTATGGCATTTGATGAAGTGGGTCAGGCTGATAACTATGAACGTCGAATCCAGATTGCAAAACGTTCCTATGACATCCTCGTTGATAAAGTCAATTTTCCCCCAGAGGACATCATCTTTGACTTAAATATCTTTCCTGTAGCCACAGGAATGGAGGAGCATCGCAGAAATGCTGTCGATTTTATCGAAGCCACTCGATGGGTGCGTCAGAATCTCCCTCATGCAAGTGTGAGTGGAGGTGTAAGCAATGTCTCTTTTTCATTTAGAGGGAATAATACCGTTAGAGAAGCGATGCATTCGGTGTTTTTATACCATGCCATCCAAGCAGGGATGAATATGGGAATTGTGAATCCTATCCTATTAGAAGTCTATGACGATATCCCCAAAGATTTATTAGAATACGTAGAGGATGTGATTCTAGATCGACGAGATGATGCTACCGAAAGGCTACTAGATTTCGCTGAAACTGTCAAAGGAAAAAAGAAGGTTGAGGATGGGAAAGCACTGGAATGGAGAACACTCCCTTTACAAGAAAGAATCACCCACTCACTAGTCAAAGGAATTGATGCTTATATCCTAGAAGATGCAGAAGAAGCCAGGCAAAGCGTTCACAGACCCCTGCAGGTCATAGAAGGTCATTTGATGACTGGGATGAACGTAGTAGGAGACTTGTTTGGAAGTGGGAAAATGTTTTTACCACAAGTGGTAAAATCGGCACGTGTTATGAAAAAAGCAGTAGCGTATTTGAATCCGTTTATCGAAGCAGAAAAAGGTGAAGAGCAGCAGATGCTTGGCAAGATCTTAATGGCAACGGTAAAAGGTGATGTGCACGATATTGGGAAGAATATTGTATCTGTCGTTTTAGGGTGTAATAACTACGAGATTGTAGATTTAGGGGTGATGGTCCCACCCGAAAAGATCATAGAAACTGCCATAAAAGAAAATGTAGATGCTATTGGACTGAGCGGATTAATTACTCCATCGTTGGATGAAATGGTGTATTTGGCAAAAGAAATGGAACGTCAGAATTTTGATGTGCCATTGCTGATTGGTGGTGCAACAACTTCCAAAGCACACACTGCGGTCAAGATAGACACCCAATACAACAATGCCGTTGTTCATGTTAACGATGCCTCAAGAGCCGTTACTGTTGTTGGAGATTTATTGAATAAGCACACTAAAAATGAATACGTTGCCAAGTTAAAGAAGGACTACGAAACGTTTCGAGAGAAGTTTTTAAGACGTGGTAAAACGAAAGCTTACATTTCTTTGCAAGAAGCCAGACAACGCAAATATCAAATCGATTGGGAGACAAGTGAAATTTACACACCAAAAGAGTTAGGAATTCAGGTTTTAGAGCAATTGAGCCTAAAAGAATTGATTCCCTATATCGACTGGGCACCATTTTTTAGAAGTTGGGATTTGCATGGAAAATTTCCACAGATTTTAACAGATGCTATTGTTGGAGATCAAGCCAAAAGTTTGTACGAAGATGCCCAAGCAATGCTCAAGGAAATAGTTGCCAAAAAGACCTTAAAACCCAAGGGCATCTTTGGATTGTTTGAAGCCAATACGGTGAATGATGATGATATCTCTGTAAAGAAAAAGGGAAACGAAGTTGCGAAGTTAAGGACACTTAGACAGCAATTGAAAAAA
>JABSPP010000197.1 GCA_013214275.1 Flavobacteriaceae bacterium | reverse complement strand
GAAATTAATTCTTTCAGTAGTGTTAATCGTTGCCAAAGAGAATGTGTTTTTGATTAAAAAATCGGGATTATAAAAAGGATAGATCAAGCGATCTCTAACAAAGAAAATATTCTTATCTATGGGGATTATGATGTTGATGGAACTACAGCTGTTTCTTTGGTATTTTCATACCTTAAAACACACACTCAAAACCTTGCTACATACATCCCAGATCGTTATGAAGAGGGGTATGGCATTTCATATCAAGGAATCGACTTCGCAGATGATAATAACATTACGTTAATCATTGCTTTAGATTGCGGAATTAAGGCGATAGAGAAAGTCAGCTATGCCTCAGAAAAAGGAATCGACTTCATTATTGGTGATCATCACAAACCAGGATTAGAAATCCCTAAAGCCTTAGCGGTATTAAATCCAAAAAGGAAAGATTGCCAGTATCCTTACAAGGAGCTTTGTGGTTGCGGCATTGGTTTTAAATTGATCCAAGCCATTGCATCTGAAAAAGGAGAGTCTATTGATGAACTCGTTCCATACCTAGATCTCGTTGCCATTGCCATTGCAGCAGACATTGTCCCCATTACTGGTGAGAACCGGATTCTGACGCATTATGGACTACAAGTGATCAATTCCAACCCAAGAACTGGAATTAAGGCCATCATTCACCAGTTAAAAAAAAATAGCCTGAACATTACTGATGTTGTCTTTATCATCGCTCCGCGAATTAACGCCGCAGGACGAATAAAACACGGAAATGCTGCTGTAGAACTATTGACCGAATTGGATTTTGAAGCAGCAAAAGAATTTGCAGCCACTATTAATGAATACAATTTGAGAAGAAAAGAACTAGATCAGCAGATGACAAAAGAGGCACTAGATCAAATCAAAAATCTAGGAGAGCAGGAAAGACATACTACGGTCGTTTTTGATGAAAATTGGCATAAAGGTGTGATTGGAATTGTTGCATCTAGATTAATAGAAACCCACTACAGACCTACGCTTGTATTTACTAAAAGTAAAAATGTCTTAACCGCCTCTGCAAGATCTGTTAAAGGATTTGACGTGTATGAAGCTCTTGAGCAGTGCTCCGAGTTTATCGATCAATTCGGAGGTCATAAATATGCTGCTGGACTGACCTTAAAACCAGAAAATTACCAGGCATTCAAAAATAAGTTTGAGGAGGTCGTCTCTGTCACCATCGATAAAAAGTTATGTACTCCTGAAATTATGATAGACGCCGAACTAGACCTTTCAGCTATCACACCTAGGTTCTATAGAATTCTTCAACAGATGGCACCCTTTGGACCCAAGAATATGAGACCTGTGTTTAAAACAAGTGCGGTTAGAGACAATGGATACGGAAAGCTAGTTGGGTCAGAAAAAAATCACCTAAAACTCAATATCATTCACGGAGCCGATAGGAAAACCTATAATGCGATCGGGTTTAGGCTAGGTGAAAAAATCAATCACATTCAAAATACTTTTGATATTGCATATACCCTCGATGAAAATGAGTGGAATGGAGTAAAGTCTCTTCAGCTTGTGCTGAAAGATATTAGGTAATTAATGTTCCTTTATTAAGTACACATATACAGGATAATGATCACTATACCCACCAGTATATGATCCATAAGAGAAACTCCTAAATGGATACCCTTTATACCTCCCTTTGCTAGTAGTTAAGAAGCTTTTGTTGAATATTGCTGCTTTAAACATCTTATAATTGGAAAAGTCTTTATTTGCCGCATCTAGCAAAGGTGAGGTGATCAAGATCTGATCAAACATGCTAATATTATCCCTATACCCGCCAGTATTGTAACCCTTTTTAAACATTTTCTCATAAGGATTGTAGATATCTCCTTCTTTAACATGACTCCTTTTTGCTTTGGTCTTCAAGACATTTTTAAAACTACTGTTAATTGGGTCGTCATTGAAATCGCCCATGATAAGGACTTTGGGACGATCCTCAGTTTTTTTTAGCATCTCGATAATCTTCGTGTTTTGATATGCTGCCTTTTCCCTCATGGGCCTGCTCCGGGCCTCTCCACCTCTTCTAGAAGGCCAGTGATTTACAATCAGATGGATTAACTCATCATCTAAATACCCACTAACCAATAATTGATCTCTCGTAAATATTTTTCTACCATCACTGTAGATATTTGGGTTAAAAGACTCGTGATGTATGGGTTTGAAGTATCGTGGTTGGTATAATAAAGCTACATCTATACCCCTTTTATCAGGTGAATCGTAGTGAATAATTTCATATCGCTTAGACTTGAGTTGCTCAGATGTAACCAAATCTTCTAAAACACTCCTATTTTCAACTTCAGCTAAACCAATAATAGCGGGACTCGTATTGGACTTTTCCTTTCCAATTTGGGCGATGACTGTAGCTAGCTTATGAATCTTGTCCCAGTAAACCTTCCCTCGATCTCCCTTCATTTCCATAATTGGACTTGCTTCATCATTCTTAGATACGTCGTTAATTGTATCAAATAAATTTTCGACGTTGTAAAAAGCTACCGTTCTAATTTTATATTTTTTAACCTCATTTTTTTGAGCATGAGCCAACACAGCAAAAGTGATGGATAATAAAATAGAAATGGTTCTTTTCATGATCTGATTATAATTAGGGTACAAACATAGCAACATTTTATCAGCTAACATTTAATTAATGGCAACTAAACGCCTGATTACGTTAAATTTTGGTAATTTTGATATCTGTTTATACCAACAGATAAACTACTAAACCGTAATCATACGTTCAATGAAAAAAAACCTTATAAGCCTTTTACTCTTTTTCTCTTGTGTTTGGGGCATTATAGCCCAAAATAGTATTAAAGGAGTAGTTGTTGACGGCGATAGCGAAAGCCCTATCGAAGGCGTGACCGTAGCCATTAAGAACTCCACAGTTCGTGTTCTTACCAACGACAAAGGAGTTTTTCTAATTAAAAACTTATCAGACGGGAACTATATCCTAGAGATAAGCTATCCCAATTATGAAACTCAAAATTTTCCAGTAGAACTCAGTAAAAATGATATAGACTTCTCTACGATCTACCTCTACAAGGATCTCACAGAAGAACAAGACATCAGTATTATCAATATTACAGACGATGAGTTAAATGCTGATGACGGATTCACAGATAATATTGCTGGTCTTTTACAATCATCTAGAGATGTGTTCTTAAGTACTGCTGCATTTGACTTTAGTGCTACTTTTTTTAGACCTCGTGGCTTAGACAATGCCAACGGTAAAGTTTTAATTAACGGGATTGAAATGAATAAGCTCCTCAACGGAAGACCGCAATGGAGCAATTGGGGCGGATTAAACGACCTGCAAAGAAATCAAGCCTTTACCAGAGGTGTTAGCCCCAACGAAAATACCTTTGGAGATATCGCAGGAGTTAATAATATTACCATGCGTGCATCTTCCTATGGAGAAGGAACTAGAATTTCTTATGCTTCTGCCAACAGAAGCTATCAGGGAAGAGTCATGGCCAGTCACAGTTCTGGAGCTCTAGACAATGGTTGGTCCTACGCATTCCTTGCCTCCAGAAGATTTGGTGGAGAAGGATATATCAATGGAACACTATACGATTCCAACTCTTTCTTTGCAACTGTTGAAAAACAATTAGGAGTAAACCATAGTTTGAATGTTAACGTGATCTATGCCCAAAACAGAAGGGGACGTTCTACAGCCCTCACCAGTGAAATTTATCAACTTAAAGGAAGGCAATACAACCCTTTTTGGGGGGAAATAAATGGAGTTCAAAAAAATACCCGAGAGAGAAGTATTGTGGAGCCAATTTTTATGGTAAATCACTACTGGGATATTTCAGAAAAAACCTCACTAAATACCAATATATCCTATCAAACAGGTTACATTGGAAATACAAGAATTGATAACGGAGGAACCAGGCTAGTCAGTTTTGGCGGACAAGACGTATATATTGGAGGAGCACGAAATCCCTCCCCAGACTACTATCAAAACTTACCCAGTTACTTTCTAAATAAAGACAACCTTACAGCATACGACTATCAATTGG
>JABSPP010000196.1 GCA_013214275.1 Flavobacteriaceae bacterium | reverse complement strand
ATAAAAATGATTGTACTATCTTTACAGCACCCATTTTTTATTTGATGATATATCAAAATTCACTTGACTTTGCTCAACAATTAGATCGTGAAGATCCAATAGCTCATCTAAGACAAGAATTTCATATCCCAAAAGACCAAAATGGGAACGACTGGCTCTATTTTACAGGAAATTCACTTGGATTACAACCAAAGCTAACCCAAAAATACATCCAACAAGAGTTGGATGATTGGGCGAAATATGGAGTAGAGGGACACTTTGAAGCACAAAACCCTTGGATGCCATACCATGAGTTTTTAACAGAAACTATGGCAGAGATTGTTGGAGCAAAACCCATCGAAGTAGTGGTGATGAATACCCTAACCACCAACCTTCATTTGCTCATGGTTTCGTTTTATCAGCCCACAAAAACCAAATATAAAATAGTCATTGAGAGCGATGCCTTCCCTTCAGATCGATATGCAGTACAATCGCAGTTGCAGTTTCACGGGTTTGATCCCAAAGAAGGACTCATCGAATGGAAACCGAGAGAAGGAGAAGAACTACTCCATATAGAAGACCTAGAAACAATCCTAGAAAATCAAGGAGATGAAGTAGCCATGCTGTTAATTGGTGGAGTAAATTACTATACAGGACAATATTTTAATCTCAAAAAAATCGCATCGCTAGGACATAATAAGCGCTGTATTGTAGGAATCGATTTAGCACACGGAGCTGGAAATATACAACCCGATTTACACGAAAGTGGAGTTGATTTTGCAGCTTGGTGTACCTACAAATATCTGAACTCAGGTCCTGGAAGTCTCGCAGGACTATTTGTACACGAAAAACATGCACATCAAAAAGACCTTCCTCGATTCTCTGGCTGGTGGAATCACAACAAAGACACTCGCTTTAACATGCGTCAACCCTTTGATGTTATGGCTGGAGCAGAAGGATGGCAACTCAGCAATCCACCCATCCTGTCTATGGCTGCAATTCGAGCCTCCCTAGATGTCTTTGCAAAAGTGGGAATGGATGCACTGCGGAGAAAGTCAATTAAATTGACGGGGTACTTTGAGTATTTGATCAATCAAATAGACGCTGATCAAATTCAAATCATTACACCCAAAAATCCAGATGAAAGAGGGTGTCAACTATCCATCCAAGTAAACAATGCCGACAAGAGATTACACCAAAAACTCACAGAAGAAAAAGTGATCACCGATTGGCGAGAACCCGATGTAATTCGTTGCGCACCCGTTCCCATGTACAATAGTTTTGAAGATGTATATAAAATGGTTGAAATTTTGAAGGGATTATTGTGAAATTCTCTTAGGAGAATGAGTGAGGTAAAGGTTAGTATCTTTGTAAAATAAAAAAATCAAATAGTTAATTCAATTGAAACCTGTGAAAAAAAGTGAAACTATCTTAATCATTGGAGGAGGTTTATGTGGGTCGTTACTAGCTCTAAGACTTGCTCAGCGCGGCTATACAATTAACATATATGAAGGCAGGCCCGATCTAAGGACAACAGACATCTCGGCGGGACGCTCAATCAACTTGGCGCTATCCAATCGTGGGCTTAAAGCGTTGCGATTGGCAGGAGTAGCAGAAAAAGCAAAAGCAATTTGCATCCCAATGTATGGTCGTATGATGCATGATGCTAAAGGGAATACCTTTGAGTCCAATTATTCTGGAAGAAAAGGAGAATACATTAACTCGATCTCGCGTGGCGATTTAAATGGAATTCTACTAACAGAAGCCGAAAAGCACGAAAATGTCACCATTCACTTTAACAAAAAATGCCTAGGAGTTGATATAGAAAACAGTCGAGCCACTTTTGAATCCTATAAAACCAAAGAGCCCTTTACCATTCAGGCAGATGTCATTTTTGGAACAGACGGAGCGGGTTCATCGCTTCGCAAAAGCTATGAAAAACAATTGCCAGGGTTCAAGGTATCACAAGAATTTTTAACACACGGATATAAAGAACTGGAGATCCCCGGAATTAACAGAAAACACCAAATTAGTAAAGACCACCTTCACATATGGCCTCGGGGAGATTATATGCTAATTGCCCTTCCAAACACGGATGGAAGCTTTACAGTGACCCTGTTCTTGAGTTATTCAGAAGGAGCATATAATTTTGATAATCTAAAGAGTAAAGAAAAAATCACCGAGTTTTTTAAGAGAGACTTTCCAGACACTTTAGAGTTGATTCCTGATATTTTTCATGAGTTTACAACCAACCCAACAGGAGTCCTTGGAACAGTAAAATGTAGCCCTTGGGCTTACAAAGGAAATACATTAATAATGGGAGATGCTGCCCATGCAATTGTTCCCTTCTACGGACAGGGGATGAATGCCTCATTCGAAGATGTTGCTGAACTGGATGCAGTCATTGATCTGTACCAAGGTGACTGGGAACGTATCTTTTCTGAATTTCAAAAAGAGCGAAAAAAGAATGCCGATGCCATTGCGGATCTCGCCATCGATAACTATTACGAAATGCGAGATCATGTAGCAAACGAATCTTTTATCCAAAAAAGAATAATTGAAATGGCTTTAGAACGTGAGTTCCCAAGTACCTATTTCTCCAAATACTCTCTAGTAACCTTTAATGAACATTTAGGTTATCACCAAGCCATGACTAAGGGACGGGCTCAGGACAAGGTCTTACTTAAGATGATTGAAGAAAGAGAAATAAAAAATACCACACCCACAAAAAAAATACTAGAAGAAGTTCAAAATCGATCAGAAAAACTACTGAATATCCAGAATGAATAGGTTGATTGTTTTACTTCGAGGAATCAACGTTTCAGGAAGAAATAAACTGCCTATGAAGGAACTCCGAGCTTTGCTAACCTCTTCAGACTTTCAGAATGTACAAACCTACATTCAAAGTGGAAATATTATTTTAGATAGTTGTCATTCAGTAAAAAATACAGAGACTCAAGTCACACAATCGATCAAACAAGCATACGGATATGAGGTTCCTTCTTTTGCTTATTCAATACAAGATTGGGAAAATATACTCGAAAAATGTCCGTATCAAGAAGGAGAGAGAAAAATCCATATGACTTTTCTAGATCAAGTTCCTAAAATCAATCAGATTAAAGTCAGTCAAGTGGAAACAGATCAATTTACCATTATAGGTCATACAGTGTATTTACACTGTCTCAGCTATGGAAAAACCAAATTAGACAATCATTTTTTTGAGAACAAATTAAAAGTTATTGCAACAACCCGTAACTTTAGAACCGTAAACAAACTATACGCATTAGCCAAATAAGATGTCAGATAAGAAAGTCACACCCAGAGGAGCCTATCCACATGTCAAAGTAGCAGGAGATTTTATTTTTGTATCAGGAACTAGCTCAAGACGCCCAGACAATACCATTGCCGGAGTCGAGATTATCGATGAAATGGGAACCAAAAGATTAGATATATACCAACAAACAAAAGCAGTATTACAGCATATCGAACACAATCTACAAACTGTAGGAGCCAACTTAAGTCATGTAGTAGAGGTTTCATCTTTTCTGGTCAATATGAACGACTTTGCAGGATATAACAAAGCTTACGCAGAGTTCTTTGATGCTGCTACAGGACCAGCAAGAACCACTGTTGCAGTACATCAACTGCCACACCCAGACTTGGTGGTGGAAATCAAAGTAGTAGCATATAAAAAATAATAAATGAACAAGTTACAACTCATTATTCTCTTTCTTCTATCTGTTGTTTTTTCTCATGCTCAAAACAATTGGGACAAGCAGATCGATGCTAAAATGCCTGAGGTTTTAACCAGTCACAGAGATTTTGTTCGTATTCCAAACTTACCCGTAGATATTCAAAAAATGTACGAAAATATCTCGTGGGTAAAAAATCGGTATGAACAGGTAGGGTTTGAACTAAAGAATTTAGAGTCATCCACCTTACCAGTGTTGTTTGCAGAGCGAATCGTAAATCCAAAACTTAAAACAATATTATTTTATTAGGGTTACCCATTTTAATCACAAATACTTGTATATGAGTATATTATTTTGTAATTTGTATGTAAATATACAAAAA
>JABSPP010000195.1 GCA_013214275.1 Flavobacteriaceae bacterium | reverse complement strand
AGGTGATCCCCTCCGACGTTCTCTACCAAGGAACGTACAGAAGCCGATTAGACTTTGGAGGACCAATAGAAGGATTTACATAAAATGATTTTGATCAAGACATTGCAAGAGAATTACTCCGACAAGAACAATTCCCAAGCTACTTTCTCGTCAACCTAACAGGTGGAAAATCGTGGAAGATTGGAGATTATTTTGTTGGATTCTTTGCCACAATCAACAACCTTTTAAACCAAGAATACAGAACCGGAGGTTTTGAACAATCAAGGCGCATCGGATATCGAGACCAACTGCAAGAACAGACCAATCCCAACGGACCCGTATTTGGAAATCGCTATTTCTTCGGAAATGGAACTACCTACTTTGTAAACGGATATCTTAGATTTTAAAAAATATCAATATAAAGACAAAATGAAAACAGTTAAAAAAATTCAAATATGCATCTTCGCTACTGCTTTAATCACTTTGAATGCTTGTGTGGAGAATGACGACTTTAACACACCTATTTCGCTGGACCAACCCTTTACGCTTGGGCAGAACGACATCGCAACAGATATTAGCGCTGTCCTTGGAGAATACGCCCAGCAAGGTGAAATTTTTACCTACGAAGATCCCACTAACGGAGGAAATATCTACCTATCAGGATATGTTATATCTAGCGATGAAGGAGGAAATTTCTTTGAAGAAATTGTCATACAAGACAGCCCAAGTAATCCTAGTGCTGGTATCGTAGTTCAAGTAGATGTTAACCCGCTATTCACCTACTACGAGTTTGGTAGAAAAATATGGATAAAACTCAACGGACTGTCAGTTGCAGAAAGTAACGGAGTCATCCAAATAGGCTTTAGAAACGGAAACGATCTAGAGAAAATACCATCCGCATTTAGAAATGAATTTATCATGCGAGATGCAGAAATTGCAAGTATTTCACCCTTAGAACTTAGCGTTGCAGAATTTACAAACGACAAGGAAAACCTATTCATTCGTCTTGCAGATGTCCAGTTTGTTAGAGAAGAAGTGTTTACCCCAGCAGGAAGACCCTTAACATTTGCTGGTGAAGCATCCGATGAATTTGACGGTGAGAGAACCCTAGAATCCTGTGCAGGCAATGCTACCGTAATCCTAAGCACAAGCACATTCTCAGATTTTAAATCCCTTTCACTACCCACAACACGAGGAGCTATTGATGGTATTTTAACCAGAGATTATTTTGATGATTTCTACACACTTGTCATCAACTCGCCCGAAAACATCAACTTTGATAACGAAGAAAGATGCGACCCCATTCTTTTAGATTGCGGGCTGGCCAGTGCAGAAGGAACCACAGTACTATTCGAAGACGATTTCGAATCGCAAACACCATTCTCACCCATTACAGGAAACGGATGGACCAACCACATAGAAGCAGGTACCGAGAGTTTTGAGGCTTACACATCAGGAGGTGCCAATGCTTCACAAGGAGTTTCCTGTAGAATAGGAGCTTACCAATCTGGAGATGCAAGCTCCATCGCATGGCTAATCACCCCAAGCATCGACCTCACCGCAAACCCCAATGCCACCATTACCTTCCAAACATCCAATAGCTTCTCAGACAACAGCGAGTTAGAACTCATGTTTTCCAACGATTGGGACGGAACCACAGATGGGATTTCAAGCGCAACATGGGGTGTTGTTCCCGCCGCGTACATCACGCAAGATTCCGATTTTTACGGCGCATGGTTCGATTCAGGAATTGTGGACCTCTCCTGCGGAGAAGGAGTCCTCCATTTCGCATTCAAATACACCGGAAGCGGAGCCTCAGATTTTGATGGAACCTATGAAATAGACCATATCAGAATTGCAAACTAACACATAAGGTGGCATAACAACAGAACAGCCTCACAAGAATACTATTTTGTGGGGCGTTCCCTAACGGTCGGGCTCTCCGCTGTATCTTTTTTGCTTTTCAAGACAAAAAAGGATGCCGCTGCTATCCCTAACGCGGCATAAAAGCATGAATTAAAGCAAACGACCCAAGCCTCAAAAGATAATATTCCTTCGAAAAGTTGTCTAAGACAGCATATGGAGTACCATTGAACCGTAAAACACAATATAAACAAATCATTCAGCAAAGAGGTAAGGAGTTGAACACTCATGCTGTTCATCAGATGATGAGAATTTGAGATATAACCCAATCAGTTTTTGTTTTTCTAGCTTCCTAACCAACAGGGATTTCACGGGTACATTGAAAGGTAAAATAGCCATTAAACTATGTAGTGTCAGCAAGAAAACTCCAAAAACCATTACAGCAAAGGGATTCATGCAAAAAAGAGAGTTGAATGTATTTTTGTGTCTTTTTTAATTTTGATTTCAAATCCTTGTCTGACAAGGAAACATAAATCAGGATGAACTTCCCTCAAATATTTTGTTTAAAAAACAGAGCAGATTCGGTTTGATCTTTATATTGAACCCTTTATTAATAAAGAGGTTCAGAATTTTCTTTCTAGCCCTATCTTAAAGATTTGTGTGTAAATAATTTATAACGAACTCCCGTTAAATACCTCTTTTTTACTATTGCTTATGCATCATTCCCTCTTCCAAGGATCAAAAAATTTTGTTTGCATATAATCTTGTTTCTGTACTATTAGCATTTTTTCTATATTCTTTTCCTTGATTGGGAGAAACCCATAGTCATAGCAAAAAAAGTAACTTCCTTTACTAAAACTAAAAACATGTGTAAAAGTAGTTGGATCAAAACCCAATTCCTCGGCAGCTTCTCTCCTGATCGTGGCCTTTCCACTTGGACAAAAATAAGATAGAATGCTGCGATTTTTTCGAAGTTGTTTGTTCATTATTCGAAAAATGTACTCAAATTGTCCCTGCCTTTGGTTATGAAACTGACTTCTGCATTGCACATCACAATACTTCTTGTCGATTCTACCTTTCAAAATGGCTCCACAGGTTAAACAGTGTTTTTTTCTCATCATTAAGCGTATTTATACGTTTATAAACGTATGTAAACGTTTATATGACGGTTATTTGTCCAAAAATACAAATATTTCGAACATGAAATATTCAAAGTTTACCAAGCATAACCCAATAGCTTCCGACTATAAAAAAGCGATCATGGAGGTAACGGATCTATTGCTGCGAAAAAATTATAGCATACACACGCAAAAGTCTTATGTATATATGTTTACTTTATTTCTAAAAAATGTTTATCCAACACCCCTTCATACTATTAATAATGAGATTATTAAAAAGTACCATCGAGAATTAATTAGTGTACATCAGAGGTCTATCTCCTACCAAAATCAAAGCATTAACGCGATAAAATTTTACCTAGAAAATATAGCAAAGCATCCTGTAGAATATATAGATTTGGATCGTCCTAGAAAAGAGAAAAAACTACCGACAGTGTTAACAGCAGCGCAGGTTGCCGCTATTTTAAAAGTGACCTCTAACCTAAAACACAGGGCGATACTGAGTATCTTATACAGTGCAGGTCTGCGAATTTCGGAATGCATCCATTTACAACTGCAAGATATTGACTCTTCCGCTATGCGGATATGGATAAGAAATGGTAAAGGGAAAAAAGATCGAATCAGTTTGTTATCCCCTAAGGTACTCGATGAATTACGCACCTACTATCGCATATATGCCCCAAAAAAATGGCTCTTTGAAGGACCTAATCACACCACCTACAGCGCCAGTAGCATTCGTGCTATTTTTCGTAGAGCAAAGAAAAAGGCAAACATACATACCCCTGCTACCGTGCATACCCTTCGACATTCCTTTGCAACCCATTTATTAGAAAATGGAACGAACTTAAGGTATATTCAAAAGCTTTTAGGGCATAACTCCAGCAAAACAACAGAAATTTACACGCATGTGGCAAACTCGATGCTCACAGATATTAAAAGTCCAATAGACTATATATAAAATTAGTTATATTTGAAAGTGAAATATACGCAATTGTGTATATTCATTAGTTGTAAAAAATATTAAACCACATTTTAAATTATAATTAGCCATCCCCCGAAAATTTGATTCAACAATCTGTTAAGTATTGATTTTACTGAGGATTTAGCATGATAAAAA
>JABSPP010000194.1 GCA_013214275.1 Flavobacteriaceae bacterium | reverse complement strand
GCCCAGTTACTTGATGCCTCCGAAGGTATTCTGCGCCCACCTAAGGCTTAACCAACTTTAAATAAAATAGCGTTGGTTTTTTTAATTAGGTGGAAACATGAATACTCGTATTTTATGGATCGTTTTGATCCTATTAACTCCGTTTGTCTCTGCACAAGAGCCGGTTTATGTGTGCCCAATGCACAGTGAAGTCACTCAACACGAACCAGGTAAGTGTCCTATTTGTGGCATGGATTTGGTGCTAAAGGAAAGCCAAAGCATGGATATGAATATGAACTGTAAATACCCCATTTATAACACAGTCATCTCGTAGAATATTTATGCCGCATTTCGGTACTCAAACGGTGTCATATCATTAAGTGAATCGTGCGGTCGTTCGTTGTTGTATAATTCAATCCAGTCTTCGGTTATTTGCTTCACTTCGTTCAGGTTGTTGAAGATGTAGCAGTCGAGTACATCGTCGCGATAAGTTCGGTTAAACCGCTCAATATATGCATTCTGGTATGGGCAGCCCGGCTTGATGTAATCAATCATAACGTCGTGTGCTTTTGCCCAATTTACGAACACTTCTGAAGTGAATTCGCTGCCATTATCAACCCGAATCTTCTCAGGGTAACCGTGCCATTCAGCAAGTTGGTCAAGATAGCGTATGACGCGCAATGACGGCATACTAGTCGCAATATCAATACCTAATACTTCACGATTAAAGTCGTCAATCACGTTAAATGTGCGGAACCTGACTTTGTTGTGCAAGCTGTCACTCATAAAGTCCATTGACCAGGATTTCCCAAGTGCATTTGGTGCAGCTAATGGCTCTGGATTGCGGTTGGGTAATCGCTTCTTACCTTTGCGTCGCAGATTCAGTTTCAGCTCCGTATAAACCCGATAAACACGCTTGTGGTTCCAGCGGTGGCCTAGCTTTCGAAGGCGTTTAAAGCACTTTGGGAAGCCCCAACGATGATGTCTTTCGATTAAAGCATTCAAGGCATCAATAATTTCATCATCATCGGTCAGCTTCGGCTCATAATAGTATGCGGTACGGCTGATGCCGACCACATCACAGCATTTTACAACGCTTGCGTTATGCTGCACCTGTAACTCGCGTGCCCATACTTTCCTTTCTGCCACAGGTGCTAGAGCTTTTTTATGATGTCTTCTTGCATCTGTGATTTGAGGCTCAACTCAGCATACATCTGCTTAAGTCGACGGTTTTCTTCTTCAAGCTCTTTTAGTCGGCGCACATCAGACGCTTCCATACCACCGTATTTTTCGCGCCATTTGTAAAACGTTGAATTACCGATGCCGTACTTACGGCAAATATCTTTCACCGGCATACCGGCTTCAGCTTCTTTCAAAATCGCCACGATCTGGCTTTCAGTCATTCGTTTGCTCATCGTAAAACTCCTTTGTTTTAGTTTAAAAGAAATTCTACGAGTGAGCTGTATTATTTTACGGGATAGTTACAGACACAGTCCAATACCATCGACTTATTCTTTGATGCTGTGAATTATCCAACCGCCAATATCTTAAAACACACGCTTTGGTCTTTGATCGACCATCGAGTTACGATAGAGTCATCGCTGAAGCAGTTTGCAATTCAATACGGAGGGAAATTATTTAGAAAGTTGTTTAGCTGGCACTGCTTAGATGAAATACCGCTCAGCGCTTTAAAGCAATCGTACCCTAGTCAAAGGCAAACACAGTTTGAAGCGAGATCACTCGACTCGCTCAACGCACTGCTTTTTATCACACTCAATCAAATCCGAGAGTGTAAGCATTTAAGGCCAACGACAGCCGAGCAATATGCTTATGCACTTTTTCTATTTTTGTTTGGCTATAAATACCGAACTCAGAAAAAGCTGGATATGGGAATAATGCTCAACGAACTGCTGACACCATCTTCTTCGTCGGGTGATAGAGACCAATTCGAGCAAAGACTATCCTCAGATCTAGGAAGAGTTATAGAGATCGGGCTTAGTTTGCCCCCTACCTTTAGCGACGAAGCAGACAGTATGGTTTGTACCAAAACACTTCATTGGATCTTGGCTAGTAACCATCCTTGCTTCAAGTAAACCTGTCAATTTCGACTCACAAATACTTCACTCACACAAATAGTTTTTGTTCCACTTTGATGGTTTTCGTGTTCCATCAAAATGTCACCAAGCGTTTCCCCTAAAGGTGCTGAGATGTTCCTTTCCATGGGAATATCTACTTGCAAATTCTCATCCAAATGGCACACCTCGAACCCTGAAATGGCACAGTAAAGGATCTTAAGGTGGAACACGAAAACCGTGAACGTGGAACAAGCCCCCCCTCTGACAGAAAAAGCGATCTTCAGACCCGGTTATTGTCTATAATCTCTAAACAGCAATAGCAACCAGAGCAGATGTTCATGCCTTACTGCCAAACTAACTTTCGAGTTGTACCACCAGAGCGAGTTGAAGAGGTGCTGTCTTTATTGACCAAAGAGAGCTTTGTTGGAGGACAATCCGCTTATCAGCTAGACGATGGCTCTTACTCAATTGATGCTGGGGAAAACGATATTCGGACTATCTATGACCAAGAAAATGCAGAAATAAAGTTCTTTTGCCGCTACCAACGGGGTATGAACTTTTACGATAAGAAACTGATGGCTTTTGCCACCCAGCATGGCATCGACACGAAACCTTGCACCGCCTCATCTGAATATTGAACAGCGACCACTTACATTGATGCGAGCAAAAACCAAAGCCCCGCGAGGGCAAGGCTTTGGATTCAAACCATTAATCTTCAGGAGTGTTTAATTTCTCTTTAGAGCCTAGAGTTCCCAACCAAACAAATAAAAATGCAAATGCTGATTTCTTTAACAAATATGCATAATATCCCCATCCTTCGCCACGTTTAACTACATATTCCCCTGAGTCCGCTATACCCGAAGAAAGTATGATGAATACGTCATACAAAAAAGGAAGTGATACTAAAAGCATACAAATCTTAAAGGCAAGCAAATACCTTTTATCCAAGTAAACAACTAAAGGTGTTCTAGTGCTCATAATAACTCTCATCTTGTACTAATTTGTTCGATAATCACTCTAGTCTTTTATTCATCCATTTTTTCACCACAACAATTGCACTTCCATGAATCATTTATCATTGAATAGCAACTCCCAGATATGATGGAAGGGAAACCAAAAAAGTGCCCGCCGCACTTAGGGCAAGGACTGAGTGCATAAGCTATGTACCTGAAAAAACCATACGCTACAAATACCATCCCAATTATCGCTAATGGAGGAAAGACTGATCCAGCTAAGATAGCGATAATCGGTAACAAGAAATATTTTAGTGCTTTTTTTAAATGGTAGTATCTTTTATTTATTATTAAATTCATTTGTCTAGCCTTTATTATTAGTGCGCGTATTCTTTAGATGACTCTGAAACCATCCTTATCGCATCACGTTTATTCGTGGTTCTTTCTATAATCAAAAATTCCAGAGACAGCTAAAAACAAAGTATATACCCCTCCTAAAAAACCAAGCATAAGGATAGGCCAATATAAAGGCTCACTTTCGAGGATTCTAATACCTCTGTAAGAGATATGGCCTGTATCCCAACTATGGTAAGTAAGTGCTAAGAGTACAATGGCAACGATTAAATATAGCCAATTAAGTTTCTTAGATTTATTCAAGTCTATCTTCCTCTATTATTAACTTTGTTGTCTCTTCTTCCACACGAGATGCCGTTTCTTCCGTTATTACTGCGACGGTATCACTCGCACCTTTTCTGTAAGTACGCCTTTCTGCACCTTCAAGAATGGAATTGACACGAAATCTTGCACAGTCACATCTGAATAGTGAACAACCATGACTTGCCTCGATGTGAGCAGAAAATAAAGCCCCGCGAGGGCGAGGCTTTGGATTCAAAAAAGATCCTAACTGGTTTTACCCCAGTCCTCTAAAATTTCTTCAAAATCACCAATATCAAATTCTTCTGATTCTAAAGGCTCATACATCCTAGTATAACCAAACCCTTTGTTGAGCAATTCATCTCGCTGAGCTTGACTCTGGAGACCTTCTGGTAATATCAACATCCCTTCACGGCTTCCATAGCCTTTTACT
>JABSPP010000193.1 GCA_013214275.1 Flavobacteriaceae bacterium | reverse complement strand
TTAAACTATAGTAAAGACGATCACTCAAAAGTAAACCCTAAATGGGGTATTTGAAACTATCTTGCGGATTTTAGGTTGATGTCTTCCCATAGTTGTTTTCCTGTTTCCGATGATCGATCGCCAATAACGAAATGGATGAATCTTTTCCCATATCGATCAACAGCAATCCATATCCAACAGTAGTTTTTTTATTCCCTATATAGCTATGCATTTCATCCATTTCAATCACTTCTATCTCGGTATCACTTCTTATAGGATGAAGTTTAGACCCAAAGGATTTAATCCAATTGTAAACCGATGCATGACTTACTTGTAGTATGCGACCTATCGAACGGAAACCTAAACCTTCAAGATACAACTGCAATGCTTTTCTCTTGATTGAATCTGGTTTGGAAGTAGATTTTTGAACAACAGTGTAATTATAACCACAGTCTTTACATGTATAACGTTGACGTCCATTTATAACTCCTCGCTTTACTTTATTTGATGATTTACATCGTGTACAGTCCATTGTTTTTCTACAAATATACAAAATGTATGTTTATTTAACAATACCAAAATTTAAAATGTAGGTGTTGATAACCAAGTAGGTATTGAACCTGAACTAACCACATACTTTCTGTTGAACTCAGGATTTTTTACTTTTTGAAATAGTTTTGAGTATGCCTAACTTAGTCACTCAAATTCACATAAAGTGAATTATTTTTGTCATGAGTCAGCCTTTTCAATTTAAACAGTTCACAGTACACCAAGACAAAACCGCTATGAAGGTAGGAACCGACGGGGTTTTATTGGGTGCTTGGAGTTCGCTACACAAGAGCCCGAAAACTATTTTAGATGTAGGATCGGGAACAGGATTGATTGCTTTGATGCTAGCACAACGAAGCAATGCAGATATCATTGATGCAGTTGAGTTAGACAATAGAGCATACGAGCAAACAGTGGAAAATTTTGAGCGATCTAATTGGGCAGATCGGTTATTTTGTTATCGCAGTTCGTTCCAAGGATTTGCCAAAGAAATGGCAGAATCAGGGCAACGTTATGATTTAATTGTTTCCAACCCACCTTTTTATACAGATTCCTTTGAAACACAAGATAAATCCAGAAATAAAGCCCGGTTTACTACATCTTTGTCTTTTAAAGAGTTAATAGCAGGCGTAGGTAATTTGCTTTCTTCATCGGGTTTATTTGCTACCATTATTCCATCTAAAGAAGAAGATACTTTTATACAATTAAGTATAGATCACCGTTTTTTCCTATCTAGAGTTTGTAGAGTAAAAGGAAGTAAAACATCTAAAGTGAAGCGAAGTCTGCTAGAGTTTTCGCTGCAAAAGACGACAAGAGTAGAGGAGGAGCTAGTCATTGAACACTCCCGCCATAATTACACTAAAAAGTACAAAGAGTTGACGAGAGGGTTTTATTTGAGGTTTTAGGGTTTGAAGAATTCTTTTTTATCAACAGCTGAATTTATCTTCACCCGGATTACAACACACATGTAAGGAAGAAGTTAATGTTCCACTTTTATATGACCTTATATGGTGCTTGAACTACGCTAATGTTGAAAAAGGGACTATTTTGCCCATTTTTTTCATTAGAAAAGGACTATAACTGACAACCGAGCTATTGATGTCCTCTGTTGAGATAAATTACTTACTCTAAAAAAATAAGCCTCTATGTAGCATCTAGTGGTTTATTTAAAAATTCGAAATCCAACTCCTATGTTATGAGAAATGGGGGTAAGTTCGTTTATGTTTAATCGGTAGCTTACAAACCAGTTTCCTTTTCGGTTGTATTGCAATCCAAAACTTAAGTTGTTAAATTGCTGTATGCTTCCTCCGATTTCAGAGAAGAAGTACATGCCACTTCTGTAGGTTTTTGGATATTCTAAAGTATTGGTAATGGTAATTTCTCTAGGTACATTGAGTTTATAGGAAAGCTGACTGTCTAGCAAATTCCCATCGATTAAATGATAACTATACAATTCTACATCTTCATTTTTCAAAGTATCTCTATAGACCTTTACTTTGATAAATTCAGAGGTGTCTTTTAAGACAACGGTGTCGCGAACCACTATGGCAGGTTTTTTTTTGGAGACATAAACAGTTTTATACTGAGTTGTTTGAATTTTAAACGTATCTATTCTAGTTTGCCAAATGGTATCTCTCTCCACAGTTACCCTGGGGACATTATGCTGAGTTGGAGTGCATCTTTTCGGCAATAGGCTCAAAACTATGAATGTTCCGAGTAGGGTATACAGCTCTTTTTTATAGTTTAGTATTTTTTGCATATCGATTTGTTTTAGGATCCCATCACACATAGGAATATGATGGGATTGATATATTATGTATTACAAGTTAATAGCCGAAGTCATATGTATCATTTTAGTATTCATTATTTTTATTAGGTTCTTGATAAATATGTTTGATAGTTTCTTTTAAGTCACTGTTTTTAAATATATTAATCAAAGCCTTGAATGGGTTAACTCCATAAATATTATTGTAGTTTTCCAGAATTGACTTGATTTCCGCAATGGCAATAAAGCCTGCAATCACCTTCATAAATGGAACTTCACTAACAATTTCCTTTTCGAGAAAATATGCAGAGATAATAACTAGGTTATAAATAAAGAATTTTGAAACCGTATGTCCAATCCGCTTACTTTCTATGGGTTTCCTTTTTACATACGACGCATATGATCCCGTGATAAAGTCAACCACGATTAACAATATCACTGTGATAATTACACCAGTAAGTGGAGCGAGCAGGGTAAAAAGCCAAAACGTAAAAGAGGTTGGTTTATCCATGGCGTTTCAATTTTTTGAAGTCTAAGATTCGAACTCTAGGATAGGCTTTTATACAAACAGTATTTCGCTGGTTACCACCTAGCACATACACAAAACGCTCAGTTTCTTTTATATAAAACCCAACGTGACCTTTCCAGCTTTTGGGCGACTCCCTCCAGAGAACAACAATATCACCCCAGTCAGGGTATTTCGTTGATTCTCCGACAGAAAGCCAGCTCCTAGCATGTAATTTACCCGAGTATTCGTAACCTGAGGTCTTTGCTACCCAGTTAACAAACGCACTGCACCATGCAGTTTCGTCCTTCAGTTTTTCGCCATCAAAACCTATTACATTAAAATATTTAATGATTTGAGGATGATTTTGTCGGTCTTCAATTTCTTTTACGCCATACTGTGATAGCGCAGTTTTAATTAGATTCATAAATATGTTTTTATTTTTTTGTGAGTAGATAAAACATTTGTCAAATGGCACTTATGCATTCTTAACCAGATTGGTTTTGCCCTGACTTAAGGTTCTACTTACCATGAGTTATTAATAAACAGATCTACTGTTATTAGAAAAGCGAGTTCAAATATACACATATTACATAATATGTGCAAACATAATACATATAAAATATATAAATTTTTGTAAAATGTTATAAAATAAAAATATTCAGCTAATCTTCAGGTAGAAAAAACCTGCTTTAAGTAGTTTTTTGACTAGATTTCTTCTGGTGCTTCTCTTTTTTCATTTTCTTTACACAGGCCCTTTTTTCAACATTCAATTCCAGTTTATGGAGTTGTTTCCTTGGTCAACTTCTAGCAACAGTAAAAAAAGAACGACCAAAATACTTTTAAATATGATGATTGTTTACTCATCATATTCGAGTCCTTCCAGGAATTCAGTAAAAGAGTTGGCAACTTTTTCAGGATCTGTATCACTAAATTGCATGTAGATATGCCCATAATCGTTATCTGCCAGAGACATAGATAAAATACCTCCGTAGATGCTTCCAATATCAATGGCTTTAGGTAGGAAATCAAAACTCTTAGAATAGTGAACTACAGATCCTCCACCTCCTCCTTTAAAATGGTGTAATGATTTTAACACCAATTCACCTTCTTCGCTTTCGTATTTGGTGTAATATAAAAATCCATCTTTTGCTTTTATACCTCCATTATATTCTAGCATGTGCTGCCTATAGTCTTGGGGCAGTGGGCTCTCCATGGTAGCTTCAAATTCTTGTAAAAGTTCTTCCGTAACGGTTTCTCCTGTTAGACTTTTTTTAAATTTTATCATATTGTATTAGTTT
>JABSPP010000192.1 GCA_013214275.1 Flavobacteriaceae bacterium | reverse complement strand
TTCCTAGCCACTGTACATTTCCGGCAATGTCCTTTTTAGAAAAAAATCCCGCGTTCATTTTGTTAAATTTATTAATTTCTTAAAAACTGAATGTTTATCTTCTCAGTGTCGCTTTGGTAATTCAGGGAATTCATCCTTCCATCTACAACACCGGAACTGACTAAATTATACGTATTCTCGAAATAAACCAACCTGGAAGGAACTCCTTCTTTGTTGTACCTATGGATAAACCACCTAGCGGTGTCACCGGAGTCCAAGACGATTCTCAACTCGTCAAATGAGATCAGGAAGTCGTCTTCAATGATCTCTAAATCGCCCTGCCCTAGATTCCTACCACCAATAATTCGGCCATCTTCGTAGTAGGTATAGTGTAACATTCTCACATCACCTTTAGTGAACGGCTCTATTGGTTGAAACGGGTCTGCCTTCTTGCAGCAAGAGCACCCTAACATTAAAATTAAACTTAAAACTGTTATTCTTTTCATAAATTCAAATTTATAAACCCCTGATGAAAGTTCCAAATGGAAGTGAAGATAATTACACCTTTTAGGCAAAGAGTTCCTATGAAGCGAGTTAAAGACAAGCTCTACTCCATCAATCTGAACCAATACAGGAATTGGCACCCGATGGTTGAGAACAAGGTGAAAAAGCAGTACTCAGACGACTTGGAAGATCAGCTATCTGGTCTCACCTTTAATGGCCCAATAACACTTGATTACCAGGTATTTAAGCCAACAAGGGCTAGGCTCGATAAGATGAACGTTATAGCTATTACCTCAAAATACTTTCAGGACGCTCTTGTTAATTGGGAGTGCATACCCGATGACAACGATGACTTCATTAAGGATGAGTTCGTGAGGCCTACAATCTACGACAAGAATAATGGACGGGTTGAAATTACTATTAAAACGATCAACTAGAAAACCGCTATTTTTGCCCTATGAAATTATTTAATTGGAAGAGGAAGTCTAGCTTTAAACCTACGGAGGGAATGCGAACTTTTTTTGATAAGACTGTTAGCTGGCTAGGCGACAATCAGGTTTTCTTTAATGAAAGCAATAACGAAAACTATATCAAGGAGGGGTATAAAAAGAACTCTACGGTTTATTCTATCATTAATTTGATCACTCGAAACGCCACAATGATCCCTTTCAAGGTTTACGAGGTGAAAGACAAGTCCCTATACAAGGATTACACCGCTCTGACAAGCGCCCTATCAACTAAGGGGCCTATTTTGAAAGCGTCTGTCCTTAAGGCGAGAAGCTTTAATGAGGTTACACAGTCGGACATTTTGGAAGTGCTTCAAAACCCAAACCCTATGGAGGGATGGAGTTCGTTTGTAACCAATTATATCGGATTCGGTAAACTAACTGGGAATCGATATGTCTACGGTGTAAGAGACGGCTCCGGAAAGGTTCGGGAAATGTACGTACTCCCTTCTCAGCATATGGAAATCATTTCGGGAGGAAGGTTTGAGCCAATCAAAGGCTATAATCTGCAGATGAATGACGACAGCTTTGTTGATTTTGATAACTCTGAGATTCTACACGTAAAAGACTTCAATCCAAATTTCGACTTTAGCGGTTCTCAACTTTACGGCCAGTCTCCTTTAGAGGCTGCCTTCAGGGTTTTGGAGACCAATAACGAGACAATTAGCACGGCCAAAAAGCAACTTCAGAACCAAGCAGCCAGAGGTCTTTTGGTGGCTGAAGAAATGGACGGAATAGACAGAGCACAGGCTAGAGCACTAGATAACGCACTGATAAAGAAGATGAAAGACAGCCGAGGAGGCGTAGCCATCACAAACCAGCCGATGAAGTGGATTAACTTCGGACTCTCTCCTGCGGATATGGAGCTTATCAGCCAGCACAATGCCTCTGTCAAAGAGCTTTGCAACGTTTATGGAGTGCCTGTTGTACTGATGAACAATACGGACTCTAGTTCCTACAACAACCTGAAGGAGGCTAAGTCCTTTTTGTTCCAGAACGCTGTTAATCCTGAAATGATTAGGCTACGTGACGAACTTAATAGGTGGATGGTTCCGATGTTCGGAGAAAACCTCTACCTAGACTTTGACTTTACAGTGATTCCTGAGCTTCAGGAGGACGTTTCCGAAATGGTAAACCAACTCGATAAGGCTTGGTATTTCACGCCAAACGAAAAACGAAAGACTCTCTATATGCCCGAGGATACAGAGAATCCTCAGATGAACGAGTATTTTGTACCAGTAAACCTGATGCCTATGAAAAATATGGACCTACAATCTCTTCAAGCGTTAGAACACGCCCAAAGAGTAGGCACAGATCAAAACGATAACGACAACGACAACCCCTTAAGCCCAGAAGAAGAAAATGTATAAAAAATTCAAACTAGAACTCGCAAGCATAAACACTAGCTATATGGAGGATAAGACGCTTGTTACAGCGAACTTCAAGATGCTAGACCCCTCACAGAACTTCGGTACAGAAGAGGACCCAAACTTTCGCAGTTATGGAGCCTACAACGTAGACCTCGATTTCCCCGCGGGTTCCGACCCGACTAGAGAGGAGATTTGTGACAAGGTACAGGCCCAGCCTGGTGTGGTTCAGCAATACTGATGCCCGGACTGCTAAGATATACAACTAAGCAAGCCTCTGTTGCGATGATGGAGGCTACTTTTAACTCTGACTATGACGCAATGCTCTTGGAGTTAGAGACGTTCGTTCAGGAAGAGGCGGAGGACGAATATGCCCAAATCTTCGCTCTTATCCTTGCGAACAACGGTGTAATGTCTGAAGAACTTAGAGCCGAAGTCCGTAGAAGGTTGTCCAGACTAATAGAAACGATTTACAAGCGATCTGAGCAACTTTACAGCCCTTGGTATATGGAAAGCTTTGGGCACGTTAGTTCGTTAAGCACAGAGCAAGTATTAGCCGTTACGGGAGCCTCCGCTGTATCTGCTGCACTGTCCAGGACAAGCAGCGTCGTTGAAAGGCTGATAGCTACTATTGAAAAGACCATTCCCTCGACCCCTCAACTGCCCGTGTCCGACTTTGATCAAGATATCAAAAGAATAGCGAGAAGGTTGGCTCTCACTGAATCTAATGGGGCTGTTGGAACCATAATTCAATTTACTGCTGTGTCGGCATTTGGCACTGCATTTCTTTACAAGAGGTGGATTTCAGTTGGAGATGAACGGGTCAGGCACACTCACAGGATAGCCGCGTCCAAGCCACCGATACCCGTAACTAGCCTTTATAGGGTTGGCGATACTTTTATGAGGTTCCCTGCTGACCCGCAGGCGTTTGGAGGAAATGTGGCCGCGGAGGTGATTAATTGCCGATGCAGGTCGCTAGTAATACCTAGGACGAGCAACCAACCAAACAGCTTTGCTCTAAACAGCTTTCTTTTAGGAAATTCTATTTAAAACACCAAGCTTTTTTTCATTTATATTTGCGTTATGATTATTTACAAAAGCGCAAATACAATCACAGACATTGATGACTCACAGGGAATTGTGAAGGGTTTAGGCTCTGTATTCGGTAATGTTGACTCAGATGGCGACATTATGATGAAAGGTGCTTTTACTAAGTCTATCCAAGAGAACTCACACAGAATCAAGTACTTGTACCAGCACAGACTGGATAAGCCTGTTGGCAAAATGGAAGAACTGTTTGAGGATTCAACTGGCTTGAATTTCGTTGCCAAACTAGCCCTAAAGACAAGGTTGGGTAAAGATGTGTTCGAGATGATTAAGGCTGGCGTACTAACCGAAAACTCGGTTGGCTTCCAAACAATCAAGCAGAACTACAACAAGGTGGAGAAAGTCAACAGAATTACAGAGGTTAAACTCTATGAGATTTCTGCTGTAACTGTAGCCGCTAACCCTCTCGCGTTCATTGAGGAAGCAAAAGAGGAGGATGTAGTAAAGGAACAACTGTTGCAAGAGTACGTGACTGAGAGGTTTGAGGCTCTCGAGAGACTTGTTAAGTCCAATATCAGTGATGAGCTGGGATTGGCAATTGAATTTGAAATTAAGTCCTTAAAGGAACTAGCCCTGAATGGATTCACTGAGCCGCAAGAGCACTCAGACGAAGAAGAAGCTAATGCCAAATCGGACGATGTGTTTAACTATTTGATGAAAAACCTGAAAGCAGGTAACAAC
>JABSPP010000191.1 GCA_013214275.1 Flavobacteriaceae bacterium | reverse complement strand
TGACACATCTGGAAAAGGAGTGAAAGCAACTGTAAAAACAAAAAAAGGTTAGGTAGTCTTAGAAGCGTATATTTTATTGTCTGCTGTTGGAATTAAAACCAATATTGAAAATATTGGTTTGAAAGATGTAGGGGTTATCACTGACAGAGATAAGATTCTAGTGAATGATTACTATCAAACCAATATTCCAGGGTATTATGCAATTGGAGATGTTACACCAGGACCCGCGCTAGCACATGTAGCTTCTGCAGAGGGGATTACCTGCGTAGAAAAGATTGCTGGACTGCATACCGAAGCGATCGACTACGGAAATATCCCTGGCTGTACCTATGCAAGTCCAGAGATTGCTTCTGTGGGAATGACAGAAGATCAAGCAAAAGCAGCAGGATATGAACTCAAAATTGGTAAATTTCCTTTTTCTGCATCTGGAAAGGCAAAAGCTGCTGGTACTCCTGACGGATTTGTCAAAGTAATCTTTGATGCAACATACGGAGAGTGGTTAGGATGTCATATGATTGGAGCCGGTGTTACCGATATGATAGCAGAAGCTGTTCTAGGTAGAAAGCTAGAAACTACAGGGCACGAAGTTTTAAAAACAATACACCCTCACCCTACAATGAGTGAGGCAGTGATGGAAGCAGTTGCTGATGCCTATGATGAAGTCATTCATCTGTAAATCATAGCCTATAGATGCGTGTAAATTTATACTATCGCCTGATATGGTAGTATGGACTTAGGTTATACTATATGAAAAGGGCAAGACTAAAAAGAGGTGGAATTTTTAAAAATTCCACCTCTTTTTTTTAAGTTTTTTTAATCGCAGGGTGATAGCCAAGGTTTTAATTCCCAGAGGCTTGCCTCGAAATGATTAAAATAGTTTCCTTAAAATACTTCGTGGGATTGCCCCGAGGTAGTTGATTTCTTACCCATGTGAACCAAAATAGATACGCTTTAAAATATTTGGTATTACAATGTTGATAGAAATGCTTTATTCTTCATCTTCTTCTTTTTTAGATTCCTTGTTCCATACTTTAATGTTTTCATCTTCTTTAAGTCCAGAGATAATCTCTACATGTATCCCATCTGAAACACCAAGTTCAACATCTCTATTTTCAAAAGAACCATCTTCTTTTTCAACCTCAACATAGGGCTGCTTAGAATCTTTATTGTATTGAAGTAAAGCTTCTCTAATAGAGAAAACACTGTCTCTTTTCTGAATGATAATAGAAGCATTCGCACTATAATTAGCTCTGATATACTGATCTCCACCTAAGCTAAGATCTCCCTTTACTTTAAACTGAACCGCTCCACTTTCCTCAATTCCTTTGGGAGCGATAAAATTAAGACCCGCTTGAAATACTTGATCTTCGATAGCACCTATAACAATGTCTAAATTCATTCCTAATTTGAGCTTTCCAACCTCGGCTTCGTCTACCTTTCCCTCAAAAATCATTTTACTCATGTCTGCAATAGAGGCAATGGTTGTTCCTGCATTAAAATTGTTACTTTGAATCACTTGATCTCCTTCTTTGACAGGAATTTCTAAGATGGTTCCAGAAATTTGCGCTCTAATATCAGTATTGGCAAAGCCACCTGCTCCAGACGAACCGCTTTTAATGATTTGATAATCATTTTCAGCATTAATCAATTCTTGTTGGGCCTGTTGATATGTTAACTCAATATTTTCAAAATCTTGCGCTGCAAGTACTTGCTTTTCATAGAGTGCTTTGTTTCTGCTATAAGAAATTTGAGCATTTTTAAGCCGTATTTTTGCGTTATCCACACGTCCTTTTGCACTAATCAACGACTGCTCGTTGGGAACAACTCGAACTCTGGCAATTAAATCTCCTTTTTTTACTTTTGTGCCTTCCTCTAAAAAAATTTTGTCTATAATCCCTGTAATTTGAGGTTTAATTTCAATTTCTTCGTTGGGGATTACCTTCCCTGTGGCTACAACTTTATTAACAATATTTTGCTTTTTAAGATTTTCTGTTTTAAAAATTTGTGGTGGTTTACTATTCGATCTATTCACTTTTACGATTGCAATAACGGTTGCTAATCCAACTAACGTTAGTATGGAAATGATAATTTTTTTCTTCATTATTTATTGTTTTTATTCGTCTCTTAAGGCTTCTATTGGTCTTATTTTTAGCGCTCTTCTCGCTGGAATTAACCCTACTAAAAGGCTCAATCCTAGCATTAAAGCGAATGAAAATATTAACTGTACAAAACTTACAGTAGGATTGATAAATGGAAAATCTGATCCGCTGAATTTCACGTCTAGGATATGAAGGATTCCTACTGATATGGAAAAACCTAATAGCCCCGAAAAAATTGTGAGTGCAACGGCTTCAGAAATAATTTGTCTTTTAATGATCTTTGGTGTGGCTCCTATCGCTCTTCGAATTCCAATTTCTTTGGTTCGTTCTTTGACAGTAATCAATAAAATATTACTGATTGCGATGACTCCTGCTAACAATGTAAAAATTCCAATAAAAAATGAGAATCCCTGCAAGACTATCGTAAAGGCATTAATCCCTACAAAAATTTGTGATAGATCAAAAGAACCAATTGCTCTAGAATCATCAGGGTGTATACTGTATTTAGTTTTGAGTAGATTTTTAATTTTTGCAAGGACGGGGGCCACAGAGTAATTACTCTTTACAGAAATAGCCATCCAGCCAATTCTTTCTCCACTATTAAAAGCCTTTTGGAAGGTTGTAAATGGTATAAATACTGAATTTTCACCATCAAAGTCAACTCCTTTTTCCTTTTTATAAACCCCAACTACTTGAAAATAAACACCATTAATTTTCACGTAACCTCCAATAGGGTCTTCATCTGTCTTAAATAGTAGTTTATAGGTATCGCTTCCAATCACACATATTTTTCTTCTTTTATCAATATCGTCTTGGTTCATAAACCTTCCCTCTACCAAATTCTTTTTTGAAATTTTATCTATAGATGGAAAATCACCATACACACTGGAGCCACTAGACTGCCCGTTTCGAGTAACGGTGACAGTCCCTCTGAAATTACCTAGTTGAATTCTTGGTGATAGGACATCAATTTCTTTGACCTCATTCTTGATAAGTTTTATATCATCAAAGGTAAACGATATTCTTCTGCCTCTTTCAAAGCCTTTGTATGGCTTTCCTGTGCTTTGTCCCCACATAAAAAGGCTATTTGTAGCTGTCCCTTTAAATAGTTTATCAAAACCATTTTTCATCCCTGTTGTTGTTCCCAAGAGTAAAATCAAGATCATTACGGCAAACAAGACGCCCAGAGTAGTGAGTATGGTTCTGAGTATATTTTTTGTGAGTGTGTTATATACCTCACGCCATAAATCGACATCTATTAACTTCATAACTATCCTGCTCTTAAGGCTATAATTGGTTTTACACTTGCTGCTCTTACAGCAGGCAATAATCCTGCTAAAATTCCTGAAACAATTAAAATAACTGTAGCGGTGGCGATTGTGGATATCTTCACTGAAGGATTTGAAAATGCTGGAACATCTATGTAGGGGCCAACAATACTAATGATGAGCATAGCAAAAAACATCCCTATTGCTCCCGATAAAGAAGTAATAAAAATAGATTCTAAAATCACCAAATTAACAACTTGTGATGGTCTGGCTCCCAGAGCTTTTCGGATCCCGATTTCTTTGGTTCTCTCTTTGATAATAAATACCAGGATGTTACCAATACCTACGATTCCAGCTAGCAAAATTAAAATTCCAACGCCAATACTAACCCATGTGAGCAAATCTGTGAAATTGGAAATATCTGAAAAGCTTCTTGCACTGTTATTCAAATATAATGCTCCTTGGTCTTCCGGGTGTATTCTATGTTTTCTCTTCATTAAAATCTCCAATACGTCAGAAAAATTGATTGCCTCTGCAAAAGTGAATTTTGGGTTGTACGTGAGAGCAATCTGATTGATTTCGTCTGTGTTACTATATAAGCGCTGGATTGTTGTTACAGGAGCATATATGTAACGTTCTTCTCTATCATTCCCTTCATCTATAAAAACCCCTACCACTCGAAAAGTTGAGTTATTCATTACAATGGTCTTTCCCAACGGGTCTTCAGTTCCAAAGATATCTTCTCGAACTTTTCTACCAATCACCACAACTTTCAGTTTAGACTCTATATCATTTATACTGATA
>JABSPP010000190.1 GCA_013214275.1 Flavobacteriaceae bacterium | reverse complement strand
CCCACATTTACCTCCTCCTCCACATTTTGAACACTTTTCATTTACCCTCCTTGACAGTCAATTTCTGGATTAGGTCTAAAAATGTTGGTCATTAGTGCGGTCTTGACCGTTTTGGTGGTAAGTCTGTTATTACGTGTGTTAGTAAATTATATAATGTAAATCATCTGAGGTATGATTTAGCAATTATCCATCAATGAGTGTAGGAACTTTTTATAGTTTTCAAATTCTGCAAACAAACGAAGATATTTGTCTTTTTCTACTTGTAATTGCTCTTCTGCTGAAGGTTCCTCTATTGCAACCTCTTGATCTTCAATTTCTTTTGATTCTTGTTTGTTGTTTTGAACTTCTTCTTCTTGGATCTTTTCTTCCTTACTCATCTTAATAATGATTAAAATATTTACAAATTATTGGCAATAATACTGCCAATAAAAAAATAGTGCCAAGATGGCACTATTATCAATGATATTTTTAGATTGACTAATTGTCTATCCTTTCAATCTTAGCACCAATAGAACGGAGACGATTTTCGATGTTTTCATATCCTCTATCTATTTGCTCAATGTTGTTGATCATACTCGTCCCTTTTGCCGATAATGCAGCGATCAGCAACGAAATCCCTGCTCGGATGTCTGGTGAGGTCATTTTAGTGGCTTTGAGTTGGGACTGACGGTTATGTCCTATAACAGTTGCTCTATGTGGGTCGCATAGAATCACCTTGGCACCCATATCGATCAATTTATCGACGAAAAACAAACGACTTTCAAACATTTTTTGATGAATGAGTACAGTTCCTTTAGCTTGTGTAGCAACAACCAAAATAATACTCAATAGATCTGGGGTAAAGCCAGGCCAAGGGGCATCAGAAACGGTTAATACAGAACCATCAATATAGGTTTGTATTTCGTAGGACTCTTGTTGAGGGATGTAGATATCGTCTCCCCTTTTTTCCAATTGAATTCCCAATTTTCTAAAAACATCTGGAATTTGTCCCAAATCTTTCCAGCTCACATCTTTGATGGTTAATTCAGATTGTGTCATCGCTGCCATTCCAATCCAGCTTCCAATCTCAATCATATCGGGGAGTATGCGGTGAGTACATCCTCTTAAAGAGGACACACCTTGAATCGTTAACAAGTTAGAACCAACACCGCTAATTTTAGCTCCCATACTATTTAACATTTTGGATAACTGCTGTATGTAGGGTTCACAAGCAGCATTGTAAATAGTTGTGGTTCCTTTGGCCAAAACAGAAGCCATAATGATATTGGCAGTTCCAGTGACTGAGGCTTCATCCAACAACATATCAGTTCCTTTAAGTCCATCTTCGGCTTCTACACCATAGAAGTATTCTTCCCTGTTATATCGGAACGTGGCTCCTAGGCGAATAAATCCTTCAAAGTGGGTGTCTAATCTTCTGCGACCAATTTTATCACCTCCAGGCCTAGGGATATATCCCTTACCAAAGCGAGCTAGTAGTGGTCCTACAATCATAATGGAGCCTCTTAACGAACTTCCATCTTTCTTAAAATTTGCTGATTCTAGGTATGCGAGGTTGATTTCATTAGCTTGAAATGTGTGGCTGTTTGGTGAGTGTTTTTCGATTTTCACACCCAGTTCACCGAGGATAAAGATGAGCTTATTGACATCTATGATGTTGGGAATGTTGTCAACAGTGACCTTTTCTGATGTTAGCAATACAGCACACAGTATTTGAAGTGCTTCATTTTTTGCTCCTTGTGGAGTAATAGAGCCATTGAGCTGGTGTCCTCCATCAATTTTAAAGGAAGCCATCTATCTTTTTCTGTTTTTATTGGATTGATTTTTGCCCTTGTTTCCTCTGCTTCCTTGTCCTTTTCTGTTTTTGAGAAGTTCTTTGGCTTCTGACAGCACTTCGTCGGAATTTCTGAGGTCAAATTTCCCATTAGATAATTCAAATAAATGATCAAAAATTATAGCGTCTTCCACAGTGTCTTTATTCCAACTTAGAAAACATTTTTTCATGTGATTGGCAATAGTATAAACGAGTGCTTCTTTCATTTCTCCTTCTTCCCATGTTAGAGCAGTATCGATCATAATTTGAATGTTATTTCCGTAGAAGCGATACTTAGAGGCTGATTTAGGGTACTTGAGTCGATCTGGTTTTTCTTGTAATTCTTCTTTTGACGGTTTTTCATAGGGTGAATCTGCATCTAATTTAAAATCAGACATGATATGAAGCTGATCCCATAGCTTGTGTTTAAAATCTGGAACATCTCTGAGATGTGGTTGCAAATTCCCCATCACATCTATGATGGCTTTTGCCATGGTATTTCGTTCCTCTTTTGTATCTAGTGAGACACAATGGTTTACTAATTTCTGTATGTGTCTTCCGTATTCTGGTATGATAAGTTTAGATCTCTCGGAGTTGTATTCTAAATCAAATGTCATGAATCGTTTTATAAAGATTTATTCCTGTGCAAAATACACATTATTTTAGGATGTTGGTATAGATTTACCCAATAATTTTAAGCTTTGCATATTGCAATAAGAGTTTCTTTTTCCCTGCTGTTCTAAATTGAATTTCAGCCTTTTTATTGGCTCCTGAGCCTTCTAAAGCAATCACTTCTCCTTCTCCAAAACGATTGTGCTCTACGAGATTACCAACGACAATATTATTGTCGAATAGGTTGACTTTTGCAGTGCTTCGTATTATTTTTTTTAGGTTTTTTGGTGGAGCGTCATTGCTCTTTTTTATTTGCTTATGCTTTTGGTGTTTTCGTTGAGTAGGTTTTTGAAAACGAATTTTTTGGGGAGTATCATCAAAAATACTTAGATCCACAAATCGGTTTTTGGCGGGTTTTACTCTTTTTGGGGTTTGATACTCTACAAACTCTTCGTCTATTTCTTCTAAAAATCTACTGGGCTCACAATCTACTAACTTCCCCCATCGATAACGTGTTTTTGTATAGGTTAGATGAGCCATTTTCTCGGCACGGGTGAGGGCTACATAGAAAAGACGTCTTTCTTCTTCTAATTCCAATCTTGTGTTCATACTCATTGCAGATGGGAATAGATTTTCCTCTAATCCTACAATGTATATGTACGGATATTCTAAACCTTTAGATTGATGAATACTCATGAGAGAAACCCTTAACTTGTCGTCTTTATAATCTGCATCTAGATCTGTAGCAAGAGCAACTTCTCCTAAAAATGCTGTTAGGGAAGCATCCTCTCCTTCTTCTGTTTTATCTGTAATAAAGTCTTTGATACCGTTGAGGAGTTCTTGTACATTTTCCACTTTACTGACTGCCTCTGGAGTTCCATCTTTTTCTAAATCTTTGACTAATTGTGTTTTTTTAATCACTGAGTCAGCTATTTCAAATGCATTGACTTTTTGAGCATCAATTTGAAATCTTAGCATCATATTCAGGAAATTTTGCAACTTTATTTTCGTCCCTGCGTTTATTTTTAGATCGATTTTATCGATGCTTTTAATAACATCAAAAATGGATTTATTATAGTGATTTGCTGCAATGGTGAGCTTATCAATGGTTGTCGCTCCAATTCCTCTTGCTGGGTAGTTAATGATCCGCTTTAAAGCTTCTTCATCATTGGGGTTGATTATTATTCTTAGGTAGGATAGTATGTCCTTAATCTCCTTTCTTTGATAAAAGGAAATTCCACCATAGATTTTGTAATCTATATTTTTTTTTCGCAGTGCATCTTCTATGGCTCTGGATTGTGAATTGGTACGATACAGGACTGCAAATTCACTGTTTTTCATCTGCTGATTCATCTTGTAATCATAGATTGATTGTGCGACATACCGTCCTTCTTCACCGTCTGAGATAGTACACATTACCTTAATCCTTTCTCCTAAGTCATTTGTAGTCCATACTTCTTTATCTAATTTTGTTTTATTTTTTTCGATGACAGAATTCGCGGCATGAACGATGTTCTTGGTTGAGCGATAGTTTTGTTCTAGCTTGAATGTTTTTACTTCTGGATAATCTTTTTGAAAGCTTAAGATGTTTTGAATGTTTGCTCCTCGGAAACTATAGATACTTTGTGAGTCGTCTCCTACCACACATATATTTTGAAAGCGATCTGCTAGGGCTCTTACGATGATATATTGTGAGTGGTTGGTATCTTGATACTCATCTACCATAATGTATCGGAACCGGTCTTGGTATTTTGCAAGAACGTCTGGGAAACGGG
>JABSPP010000019.1 GCA_013214275.1 Flavobacteriaceae bacterium | reverse complement strand
GCAGTTTGTTTTGGATTTGTTGAATGTGGTTGTTAATCATTCGAGCTTCTTGGGAATTACCTCTAACTCGATTTTTGTGTTTATCCCATTGCTTGGATGGAATATTTCGTTTAAGACTAATTTCAGAACGTTTACCATTAACAGTAATACGAACAAAAATAAGAACCGAGTCTTTTAATTTGGAATTGGAGCGCGTAAAAAATAATACGCCGAAGGTGTGTTTTGTTTTCATCTTGAAAGTGTTTTGTTGAAAGATTTCTTTCAGCACGAAAATCAAATCACTTTCAAAAAGTAGGTCTATAAATTATAGGACTCTAAAAATCACTCACCGAATCACTCACTCGTTTAATGAGTTCTATTGATTTGGTTTGTTTTTGCAAAAATATGTAAAGTATTCAAATTAAACACTTTACATATTTTTTAGGTGGTTTTAGGTTGATTTAGAACCTAAAAAAGTCGGGGTGGCAGGATTCGAACCTGCGACCTCCTGCTCCCAAAGCAGGCGCGATGACCGGGCTACGCTACACCCCGAAATGTTTTTCTATATATCGTCTTGCTCCTCGCTTTTTTATTTGTTTTTCTAAAATCATTGCCTCTGACCTTGTCAAAACATCAAGCTGCAAAACTACTTCCCAAGGAATACCGTGTTTTGTTGACTTTACTCTCCCTTGATTATGCCTTTCCAATCTTTGATTGATATCTGAAGTTTGACCTACATAATATCGTGAACTTGTGTTGCTATACAGAATATAAACTGTACACATTTCTTTTTCTTTTTTCATAGTACTAACATCGACCTTCACGCTCAAGGCGTGACGCGAGAACTCATCACGTTACTCAAAAAGAAAAAGAACATGCAATTTTGTTGCGGAGAGACCGGGATTCGAACCCGGGCATCCAAAAGGATGACAGCTTAGCAGGCTGCTGCATTACCACTCTGCCACCTCTCCCTAATTCCAATGCCCATAATTGAAATTAAAAAAATTGCTTCCACAGAGATAAATTTTATGTGACCTTTAGTAGTGATACACTAAAGAAAATTTATTTCCAAAGGCGGGTGCAAATGTAAGACACCCATGACAATTGCGCAAGGTTTTTAAAAGAATTTTACTCAGGATATGCTACTCGTAAATGGTAGATATTCATCAATTTTCTCTTAACTACCTTCTTGATCATTTCAATCTCTCTAAAAGTAATATTTGAATTTATAAACTGATTGTCTGATTTCTGTTTTTCAACAATCCTATCAATCAAATCATTAATTGACTGAGCAGTGGGTTGTTTTAGACTTTTTGAAGCTGCTTCTGCTGCATCACAAATCATCAAAATGGCAGTTTCTCTAGAAAACGGAATAGGTCCTTTATACTGAAATTTTTTTACATCTATATTTTCATTCATTTCTTTCTCTTTCATGTAAAAATAATACACAAAACTGGTTCCGTGATGCGTACGTATAAAGTCAATAATGCGATCTGGTAATTGATACTTCTTGGCTAATTCAATTCCCCTGATAACATGATCTGTGATGATCTTAGCACTATCCACAGGTGATAGATCGTTATGAGGATTTACCCCTGTTGACTGGTTTTCAGTGAAGTAAATTGGATTCAATATCTTACCAATGTCATGATACAAAGCCCCTGTTCTTACTAGCATAGAATTTGCTCCAATTTCATTTGCTGCGGCTTCGGCAAGATTGGCCACTTGCATCGAATGTTGAAATGTTCCAGGAGCTTTTTCATTTAACTCTCGTAATATCTTAGTATTTGTATTGGACAACTCTAGGAGTGTAACATCCGAAACCAAACCAAAAATCTTTTCATACACATAAATAAAGAAGAGCGATAAAAATGACAATACTCCGTTGGATGCAAACATGATTAGGTATTCCCATTTAATTTCACTGGCATTGCCTTCTTTAATCACAGAAAATGCCACATAGGTAATCATGTATATTAAAGTAATCTGACCTATAGATATGAATAAGTTAGCACGCTTATACAATTCAGAAACAGTAAGAATAGTCACTATTCCTGCAATAATGTGTAGATATATAAACTCAAAACTATTAGGAACTATAAACCCTAGAAGAAGGACCGTTAATACGTGAACAAACAACCCTAAACGTGCATCAAAAAACGCTTTTAAGATAATTGGCAGAATGCTTAAGGGAACTACATAGAGATAATCCACGTTGTATTTGACAACCAGTGTCTGAATCAAAATCATTAAAACGATGTTGAAAAAAATAAAGGTTACTTTATTGTTGTTGTCAAAAATTTCTTCTCTATATTTTCTCAAGAATAATAGCAACATCAATAGTGCTATCGAAACTAGCACAGTGTAGCCCAAAACAATCCAATAATAGTTTGCCTGAGTCCATAATTTCGATTCAAATTCTTTTTTCAAAGAGCTTAGTATTGCCAACTTCTTTCCCTCAACAATATCTCCTTTTAAAATAATCAACTGATCTTTGGAAACTTTCCCTTTCGTGGGAGAGATCTCCTTAATGGACTCGTCTATAACTTTTTGAGTAAAGCGATTATCATAGGAGACATTAGGTTGAATAATTTCAGATAGAATATGAAGATTCAAATTTTTTGAGTATATATTCTGAAAGGAGCTCAGCCTATTTTTAATCAAATCAGACACCTCAACAGAGTTCATTAGGTTGTTGTAAATGATATCTTCAACTTCTGTATCTTTTTTGATGGCAATAATCTCATTCTGGTTTGCAACCACTTTTGAGCTAGAGGGCTCTAAAAACCCTCGATCATATACCGCAGTGATGATGGAGCGTCCTGTTGATACCATCAATGCTATTTCGTTATCAGACAGGGAATCGCTAGCTCTAATAAATGAACACCTTAACTCATAATCTTCCTTTACCTCTTCAACAATATTTTTGTCGTACAAAAAGTAAGGTTTTGAATTTATTCTTATGCGTTGAATCTCCTTTTCAATTTCCTCTGGACTTTTTTCAATGGCAAAGTCAAATGGCGCAATCAGGTTGTTGTATTGCCATGGTTTTCCCTTGGTAAAGTCGTACTTAAACTGTCCTCTTTTAGGAAACAGGTAAACGATGGCTGAAGCAGTTATCAAAAAAAGAATTACTTTAAAAACAACAGCGTTGTGTTGATGTAATCTGTTCACCGTGTTACTCATCTTTTTTTACTTATAGACACAAACTTAACCTAAAAAATTTAGATCAAAAATTCCAAGGGAATATTCCCCATCAAATTCCTAAAAATGGTTAATTTCGCAGTACAAACCAAGACTACACAAACCAATATAATGAATCGAAAAGAAGCAGTAATCGTATCCGTAGCCCGGACTCCAATAGGAAGTTTTATGGGTAGTTTATCCACGATCCCAGCACCAAAATTAGGAGCAATAGCCATCAAAGGCGCGTTAGATGCTATAAATTTAGACCCAAAATTTGTAGAGGAAGTATTGATGGGGAACGTGATTTCTGCGGGTCTAGGCCAGGCTCCTGCAAGACAGGCTGCAATATATGCAGGGATACCAAATACTGTTCCTTGTACAACGATTAACAAAGTCTGTTCCTCGGGGATGAAGTCAATAATGCTAGCAGCACAGACCATTGAACTAGGGAACGCTGACGTTGTTGTTGCTGGTGGGATGGAAAATATGAGTGCCATACCTCATTACTACCACGCAAGAAAAGCGACTAAATTTGGAGCTGCTACCATGGAAGATGGCATGCAGAAAGACGGACTAGTGGATGTTTACAATCAAGTTGCCATGGGTGTTTGTGCCGACACCTGTGCCAAAGAGTATCACTTTTCTAGAGAAGATCAAGATGCTTATGCAATTCAATCGTATAACCGGGCAGCTAGCGCCTGGGGTGCTGGGAAATTTTCAGAAGAAATAGTCCCTGTTGAAATTCCACAAAGGAGAGGCGAGCCGATATTATTTACAGAAGATGAAGAATATAAAAATGTAAAGACAGAAAAGATTCCATCCCTACGTCCTGCGTTTACTAAAGACGGAACTGTCACCGCTGCCAACGCCTCAACAATTAATGATGGCGGAGCTGCCTTAGTTCTAATGTCTGTAGAAAAAGCCTATGAACTAGGTCTAAAACCCATTGCCAAAATTAAAAGTTATGCAGACGCTGCACACGAACCAAAATGGTTTACAACAGCACCTGCGAAAGTCTTACCTAAAGCATTAGATAAGGCAGGAATCTCTATTGATGATGTCGATTTTTTTGAATTAAACGAGGCTTTTTCTGTTGTTGGTTTGGCAAATATGAAAATTCTTAATTTAACCAGTGAAAAAGTCAATGTCAATGGAGGTGCAGTCTCTTTAGGACATCCACTAGGAGTGTCGGGAGCAAGAATAGTAATCGCCCTAACATCCATCTTAAGACAACACAACGCAAAAATCGGTGCTGCTGGCATTTGTAATGGAGGTGGTGGCGCTAGTGCCATGATCATCGAACGAGTTTTTTAAAATTCTTATATTTAATTTTATTCCTCAAAAACCCATAATTTGACCTACGGTATTTGTCATTTAAGTATAGTTCCTTTGAGATTCCTACCCAGTGATGCTTCAGAGATGGTTTCTCAAGTGCTTCTTGGAGAACACTTTACCGTACTTGAAAAAACAAAAAAATGGAGTAAAATTCAAATTCATTTTGATCATTACGAGGGTTATATCGATAACAAACAATACATCGAAATTGAAAAATCCCTGTTCAATGAATTATCAGTATCTGAATATTTCTACTCCTCCGAAATTTTAGACTATATAACCTCCAAGGACGGTCATTTGAGTACGATGAGTATAGGTTCTAGACTCCCTTATCTAAAGGAAAATACCTTTAAAATCGTCAATCAACAATTTTCATACGAAGGGGCAGTATTCAATGGAAAACTTAAAAAAGAAGAGATTGTTCACAAAGCTTTTCTATTTCTTAACACACCATATCTGTGGGGAGGAAAAACACCTTTTGGAATCGACTGCTCTGGATTTACACAAATGATCTATAAACTATGTGGATATCAACTCCCAAGAGACGCCAAAGATCAAGCCACTCAGGGCAAAGTACTAAGTTTTATAAAAGAAAGTGAACCCGGTGATTTAGCTTTTTTCGATAATGAAAATGGGGTCATTACCCATGTAGGGATCATCATACAAGATTATTCCATTATCCATGCACATGGCAAAGTTCGAATCGATGTACTAGACCACAGCGGAATTTACAATGTTGACTCTAAGACTCATACACATCAACTACGAGTCATCAAAAAAATCATATAAAATAAACGTAACAAATCTGTACTTTGTTGTTATATGGCGTTACCCTTCGGGTCGCGCTATCCGCTGTATCTTTTTTTGCTTTATACCACTATTCGCCTACTCAAAAACTGAGTACATACATTAAGGCTAAAAGGCAAAAAAAGAGCAAAAAAAGGATGTCGCTGCTATCCCTAACGCAGCATTTAAGACACTTTTTCGATCAAATAGTGTTGTTATCGTAATTTCATTCAAAGGACAATAGAAAGATGATACGTATAGATTTGAATAAAAAAGATGAGTTCATCTCTACCCGTTTTTTTAGGAAAACTACAAGATTAAGATGAACTCACTTCCAAGAATTAATCGCCGCCTATTGATCTCTTAATTCTCTGTATAATGCAGAGAATTCTTGCTCTTTATCTGTCATTTCCAATGAGGCATAGATATTCATCAGTGTTTGGACAGTATTAAGACTTCTCCCGTATTTATCAGCATTTTCCAGATAAGGTAAGGCCTTTTTGTAAACGCCTTTTTGTTTTTCTTGTAGTTCTTCATACTTATCAAAATCTGACAAATTTTTATTCATTTCATCTATAATTGCTTTTTCTTCATCAAGAATTAAAACCGCCAAGTTCATATAAGCATCACCATAATCTGATTGTAATTCTATTGCTTTTAGATAATATTTCGTAGCCTCTTCTGTTTTTCCTTGGTCGCTACTTATAACACCAAGATTAAAAAATAATTTTGGGTTTGTAGGATCTTGTTCCACGGCTTGCTGCATCAATTCTCCAAACCTGTCTGTTTGTCCTAGCTCAAAATAAATATCTGCTTGTGATAAAATTAAATTTAGGTCTTTAGGGTACATTTTTCGTGCTTTTTCAATAGCACTAAGGGCTTCCTCTGTTTTTCCTTGACTCTTTAAAAGGTACGCAATATTTTTTGCAATATCACCTGCTTTTGAGTCGGATTTTACATCTTCAGGATCCTTATACAATCCCAATCTCACCTGTAAGTCTCTTGTATCTTTGCTTCCTAAATTTTCCTTAGCACCTGTCTCTTTACTGGTAGCAAAATACTGGGTTTGTATCCCTGTATATCCTAAATCTTGAAGTTGTTTATAATGTTTAAGAGCAGTATCATAATCTTTCGCTAGTGATGCACTTACTGCTGCATTAAATACTAGGGTAGTATCTATCGGGCTCAATTGGTAAGTTAGATAAAAATTAGCAGCTGCTTCGTTGTACTGCTTAGCATCATACTGATCAGATGCTTTTTTGAATACTTCCTGAACCATCTGGTCTTTTAAAGGGCTTGCAGAAGCGGTGTATTTACTTCTTCCAGATTTTTTCTCAACATCTTCTAGGGTGTTAAAGGCATCAACAGCAGTTTGAAACTCTTTTTTTCCCATGTACGCTTTTCCTTTGAGGAAATAAAATTTTGCCTTGCTTTTCACATCCATTGAAGAGATCATGGATTCTGCAGAAGTAATAGCAGAAATGGCAGCAGTATAATCTTGTTTTTTTATTGCTTTTTCTGCAGCTTTTAATTCGTCTTTTTGCGCAAAAGTGGCTATCGAAGAAAGCCCTAAAAGAAGCGCGATGAGTTTAGTTTTCATTACTAATTAGTTTAATTCTAAGTTTTATTATTGGTGATCGTTGCTTTGATTTTCAATTTCCGTATCATGCTCTTCAGTAGTATCTTCTTCTTCATACAATACTAGCGCTTTCTTTGATATTGATGAGCTTTACACCTTGGGTAGCTCTACCCATCACTCGTAAATCCTCAACCGCCATTCTTATAGCAATTCCCGATTTATTGATAATCATCAGATCATTGGAATCATCTACATTCTTAATAGCCACTAAATTACCTGTTTTCTCCGATATATTCAATGTTTTAACACCTTTCCCGCCTCTGTTCGTCATTCTGTAGTCTTCCAGTTTGGATCTTTTTCCATATCCTTTTTCAGATACTACCAAAATATCACTGTCAAAATCATTTACTGCCACCATTCCAACAACCTCATCATATTGATCAGCTAAGGTAATTCCACGAACTCCTGAAGCCGTTCTCCCCATAGGTCTTGTTTTTGCTTCTTCGAATCGGATCACTTTCCCTGACTTCAATGCCAACATCACCTGACTGTCACCTGTGGTAAGTTTCGCTTCTAGCAATTCATCATCCTCACGGATCGTAATTGCGTTAATACCGTTAGTTCTGGGTCTTGAATACTGCTCTAAAGATGTTTTCTTTACCTGACCTTTTTTTGTGGCCATAATTACATAGTGACTGTTGACATAGTCTTCATCTTTCAGATCCCTAGTCACTAAAAATGCTTTTACTTTATCATCTTGTTCAATATGAATCAAATTCTGGATGGCTCTTCCTTTGGAATTTTTTCCTCCTTCTGGTACTTCAAAAACACGCATCCAAAAGACTTTGCCTTTTTGGGTAAAGAACAACATGTATTGGTGGTTGGTTCCAACAAATAAATGTTCCAAGAAATCCTCATTTCTTGTGGTCGCTCCTTTTTGTCCACGACCTCCTCTGTTTTGTACTTTGTACTCGTCTAGATTGGTTCGTTTTAAGTAGCCTGCGTTGGAAATTGTCACTACAACTTTAGCGTCTGGTATCATATCTTCAATACGCATATCACCCCCTGCATATTCAATTTCAGAGCGACGTTCGTCTCCGTACTTATCTCTTATAACAATCAGTTCATCTTTAATAATTTGGTAACGTCTTGGTTCGTTAGATAGGATGTCTTTCAAGTCTGCGATGGTTTCTACGATCTCGTCATATTCCAATCTTAACTTATCTTGTTCTAGACCTGTCAACTGGCGTAATCGCATTTCAACGATAGCCTTCGCTTGAATCTCTGTTAATTCAAAACGTTTAATCAGCGATTCTCTAGCTTCATCGGCATTCTTGGATGCTCGAATCAATTTAATCACTTCGTCAATATGGTCGGAGGCAATAATTAATCCTTCTAGGATGTGAGCTCTAGCTTCTGCTTTACTGAGTTGATATTTTGTTCTCCTCACAACAACTTCATGCCTGTGATCTACAAAGTGAGAAATTAGTTGCTTTAAATTCAACTGCTGTGGACTTCCGTTAACCAGAGCAATATTGTTGACACTAAATGAAGTTTGAAGTGCTGTGTATTTATATAATTTATTAAGAACGATGTTTGGTATCGCATCTCTTTTTAGTACATATACAATTCGCATCCCCTTTCTATCGGACTCATCTCGAATATTGGAGATTCCTTCTAATTTTTTGTCATTCACCAACTCAGCAGTTTTCTTGATCATGTCTGCTTTATTGACTTGGTATGGGATTTCTGTAACAATAATGCATTCACGCCCTTTAACCTCTTCTATTGTTGCCTTGGCACGCATGACAATTCTTCCTCTTCCTGTAAGAAAGGCATCTCTTACTCCGTCATATCCATAAATGGTTCCTCCGGTAGGAAAATCAGGAGCTTTCACGTGTTGCATTAACTCATCGATCTCGATTTCTCTGTTATCAATATATGCCATAGTGCCATTAATTACCTCCGTCAAGTTGTGAGGTGCCATATTGGTTGCCATCCCTACTGCAATACCAGAGGCTCCGTTAACAAGGAGGTTTGGCACCCTAGTGGGCAGCACTGTTGGCTCTTGTAAGGTATCATCAAAATTGAGTTTGTGATCTACAGTATCCTTATCGATATCAGAAAGCATTTCCTCAGAAATTTTTTGCATTCTTACCTCAGTATAACGCATTGCAGCTGGACTGTCGCCATCTACTGATCCAAAATTTCCCTGTCCGTCTATCATCATGTACCGAACACTCCAATCTTGAGCCATTCGCACCATAGAATCATACACAGAAGTGTCTCCGTGTGGATGATACTTTCCTAAAACTTCTCCCACTACTCTGGCCGACTTTTTATAAGCTCCTGTGGCTTTAATTCCTAATTCATGCATGCCAAACAGCACTCTTCTATGCACAGGTTTAAGTCCATCCCTCACATCGGGGAGTGCTCTTGAGACAATCACTGACATTGAGTAGTCAATATATGCAGATTTCATCTGCTCTTCAATGTTAATCGGGATTAACTTTTCGCCGTCTGCCATACGTTTTTTTATTGTTGGTTTTTTACTTATTTTAAGTTAAAGCAATTTACTATAATTCGAGATTTTGACAAAAAATTTTCACTTTCAACCCCCTATAGTTATTAACATTTATTGATAATTTTTTCTTCTTTTTACCTCCTTGATTTACAAGGGTTTTTTGACCCATTTTCACAAGCCAAAATGGCAGTATTTATCCCATGGCACTCTTTTTGCCTTTTTTAGGCAAAAAAGGTTTAAATTTACAATGGATAATACCTAACCCTATGGACGATAATTTTTCACCAAAAGTCAGAGATGTCATTACATTTAGCAAAGAAGAAGCCCTACGATTGGGACACGACTTCATTGGAACGGAACATTTGTTACTTGGCTTAATTCGAAAAGCTGAAGGTAAGGCTATTGAAATTCTTGAAACTTTTGATATAGACCTCAACCTCGTTAGAAGAAAACTGGAGGAGTTAAATCCATCCAACCCCTCATTCAAAGGAAATAAAGAAAAAAGTTTACATCTAACAAGACAGGCAGAAAAGGCACTAAAGACTACCTTTCTTGAGGCCAAACTCTACCAAAGTAACGCCATAGATACTGCGCACTTATTACTCTGTATCCTCAGAAATGAGAATGACCCCTCTACTAAGCTGTTAAATAAATATGACATTAATTACGATCAAACTAAGGCATTATACAAAGAATTGCACATAGATAACTCTGATGAATTGTCTATCAAACCTGTTGCAGAAACACCTTCGGATGATGAATTTAGTTCTTCCGAGAAATCCAATCCATATGAGCAGCAAAAAAGTAAGTCCAACACCAAATCTAAAACACCTGTATTAGACAATTTTGGGCGTGATTTAACCAAGTTGGCAGAGACCAATAAGTTAGATCCTGTTGTTGGGAGGCATAAGGAAATTGAGCGTGTTTCTCAAATCTTAAGTCGTAGAAAGAAAAACAATCCTATGCTCATTGGAGAACCTGGAGTGGGTAAATCTGCTATTGCTGAAGGATTGGCCCTAAGAATTGTCAACAGAAAGGTGTCTAGAATTTTATTTGATAAAAGAATTGTATCGCTAGATTTAGCGAGCCTGGTTGCAGGTACTAAATACAGAGGGCAGTTTGAAGAGCGTATGAAAGCTCTGATGAATGAATTAGAAAAGAATGATGATATTATTTTATTTATTGATGAAATTCACACCATTGTTGGAGCGGGAGGGGCCACGGGCTCGTTGGACGCCTCTAACATGTTGAAACCCGCCTTGGCTAGAGGTGAAATTCAGTGTATTGGTGCTACTACTTTAGATGAATACCGAACAAATATTGAAAAAGATGGTGCTTTAGAGCGACGCTTCCAGAAAATTATTGTCAACCCAACAACTGTTGAAGAAACTATCCAAATTCTTCACAATATTAAGAGTAAATATGAATCACATCACAATGTAGATTTTACCGATGAAGCCATAGAGGCTTGTGTAAAGTTAACTAATAGGTATATGACAGATCGTTATCTTCCCGATAAGGCCATCGATGCTTTAGACGAGGCTGGGTCTAGAATTCATATTACCAATATTACTGTTCCAAAGCAAGTTTTAGAACTTGAATCGAGACTTGAGGTCATTCGAGAGCAAAAAACCAAAGCTGTTAATGGACAAAAATATGAGGAAGCTGCTAGACTCCGTGATGATGAAAAGCACATGGAATCGGCATTGGAGTCAGCACAAAAACAATGGGAGGATGACTCCAAGCTGAATCGTGAAACTGTAACAGAAGATAATGTTGCTGAAGTGGTCTCTATGATGACTGGAATCCCTGTTAACCGCGTTGCTGAAGCAGAAAGCCACCGACTGGGAGAGTTACCTCAACTGATTAAAGGAAAAGTAATTGGACAAGATGAGGCAGTTTCTAAAGTGGTCAAAGCCATTCAACGAAATAGGGTTGGTTTGAAAGATCCTAATAAACCAATTGGTTCGTTCATCTTTTTAGGACAAACGGGTGTTGGAAAAACACAATTAGCAAAAATATTAGCGCGCGAGTTGTTTGATTCTGAAGAATCGTTGATTAGAATTGACATGAGTGAATACATGGAGAAGTTTGCGATCTCACGCCTAATTGGAGCTCCTCCAGGGTATATTGGATATGAGGAAGGTGGACAACTGACAGAAAAGGTACGTAGGAAACCCTACTCTGTGGTATTGCTGGACGAGATTGAAAAAGCTCATCCAGATGTATTTAATATGTTACTGCAAATCCTTGACGATGGCCACATTACAGACAGCTTAGGAAGACGTATCGACTTTAGAAATACCATTATTATTATGACTTCTAACATCGGGGCTCGACAGTTAAAAGATTTTGGTTCTGGTGTTGGATTCGGAACTGCTGCCAGAAAAGAACAGGCTGAGGAGCATGCTAGAGGAATTATAGAAAGTGCTTTAAAGAAGTCCTTTGCTCCTGAGTTTCTTAATAGAATTGATGATGTGATTGTGTTTAACACGCTTGAAAGAGAGGATATACACAAAATTATTGATATTGAACTAGACAAACTGTTATTGAGAATTTCTGATCTTGGATACCACTTAAAATTGTCTGCAAAGGCTAAAGATTATATAGCTGATAAAGGATTTGATAAGAAGTATGGAGCGCGACCTCTAAAAAGAGCCATTCAGAAATATATTGAAGATGCACTTGCTGAGGAGATTGTGAATGCAAAACTCGCTGAAGGCGATACCATCAATATGGATCTTAATGAAAAGAAGGACGAACTCACAATTAAGATTAAAAAAGGAAAAAAACCTGAAGAAACAAGAACAGAAGCCTCTTCAGAGGAATAGCTGAACAGTGATAGATAAGATGTAAAGACTTCATGATTTCCTTCTGTTAGGATGATTCATCGCACATCTTGGATAGTTCTTATTTCAGGGTACAACAAGGTTACCGTAAATCTTCGCCATTACCTCAAAAAATCAAAGCTTTTGTGTCTAAAAGTAGATTTGTCATAACTGATAGTTAGAACTAATATCGCTGGCCTATCGGCGCAACATGCGGTTAGTTGTTGTGCTTAGTTTTCATTATTTATTTTATTTGGGACTTATTTCCCGATTTGATCAACAATATTTGCCAATATTTTGACAGGAACGGCTTATTACTTCCCAATACAAAAATTGGAAAAGATATGGCCAAGGATATCTTTATCCACATCATATTCTCCAGTAATATTTCCTAAATGGCGAAGACATTCGCGGATATCAATCGCAAAAAGATCAGAAGAAATTCCTTGATTCATACCATCCTCTACAGAAAGAATACTTTCTAAAGCACGTTGTAGTGCTTCAAAATGACGGTAATTGCTCACAATAGTATCATTGTTGCTTAAAGCTCCTTGACGAACCAAGGAAGTCAGTTCACTAAGAAGAGTATCAATACCTGTTTTTTGTTGGGCAGAAAGTAGCAGTATGCCTTCTAGGCTAGAAGCGAGATCTTCTTGTTGAGCCCTATCTAAAGTATCTATTTTGTTGGCAACAACCAAGACACGTTTGTCTGGAAAACGATTGTTCGTGACTTCAATTTCCTTGAGCCTTTCCAGTCCTAGTCCAAACCACATCCATGTGACCTTCGAAGCGATATAATTCAGCCC
>JABSPP010000189.1 GCA_013214275.1 Flavobacteriaceae bacterium | reverse complement strand
ACTTGTTTCAGAATCTAGGGTGGACTGATTTTTTAGAATCTGAACTCAATTCAGATTGACAAAAATTGACCTCCTTTTGAAATTTGTCGTACACCCGCAGTTTATAAACATATCGTTGTTGATTCATTTCTTAGCATCTTTGTACGATTATAGACAGATAATCGTGGGTCACCAGTAGTGACTATTTATGTTTGGTTTTTATAGAACATCATTTTGTATTCACAAGATGGATGTGTCATTCCGTACTTTATGTGGAATATGGTTTGTTGATTTTGCTTCTGATTCTACGGTGAATGCATTTTCTTTTTTATTGAAAAGAAAACCTTGAGGTTTCCTTCAAACCTTTCACTCTGATAATGAAACAGGTTCAGTATGACAGGTGCTTCAGAATCTAAGGATGGTATTTTGGCTCTTATCTCTAAAAGAGCAACATAGAATAAGTGAGATACCGCTGTGACTCTCCCTCTGTGGTATGTGACAAATTTTCAAAGAAGAGACATCTTTGTCATGCTGAACTTGTTTCAGCATCTTAGACATAGACCTTGAAATAAGTTATCAATGATATCAATAGAGGTGTCATTCCGTACTTGATGTGGAATCTTGTTTGTTGTGTTGGTTTTTTATCTATGTCGTAAATTCATTTACTTCTTTAGTTTGCATTAAAAATTGTTGTTCAAATGGATTCTCTTCTGTTCATTTTTTCTTGATAAAAAATGAACCAAAAAATCAAGTCTGTATGAGGAAATTGCTGCGCACCAATCACTTTCGAAGCTTCATGCGGTAAGCTTCGCTTTGCACTTGCGCTCCTTCGTTCTTTATTTCTGCATACAGACGGGATCCGTCTTTGATGCAACATATATTTTGATTGAAACTCTATATTTTTAATTTGTATAGCATATCGTTTTGTATTCACCAGATGGATGTGTCATTTTGAACTTGCTTGAGAATCTCGTTTGTTGTATTGGCTTTTTACCTGTGTCGTAAATTTATTTACGTGTTAGTTGACACAGGAAACATCTCTGTACTCAGATTTTATGTGCTTAAATTGATATAAACTGCTTGATCGTTGACTATTTTCTCTTGTTGAGTTGCTGCCCTTTACTTAATGAATCTCTCTACAAGGGTTTTATGGTTTGTTTTTAGGGGCTAGTAGAATTGGAAACTCGCCTGAAGTCTGCACAACCACCGAATCCAATCTAAATGGCTCATACCCCTTTTTATAGGCGCGTACCGTTTGAATTTTTGTCTGATACTCAGGGGGAATCTCAAGCTCAAACTCGCCATGTTCGTTGGTCTCTGTCGCTGCTCCACGAACACGGACACCTGCTCCCGAGACAGGATCGTTTGTTAGCCGATCAGTAACTGTTCCCCAAAGGGTGCCGAGTCCGTATAGCTTTACAGGTAAATCAATTCGTTGACCTGATTGTAGGGCGTATAACGAATCGGGGTTGAGTGCTCGATACGGCTCTCCTTGGGGATCAAAAAATTGCATCTGTACAGATGTTCCGGCTTCAAAAAATGTGGTAGGTAACTGTTTAAAGGTGGCTTCGCCTTTGCTGTTAATCACTTCTTCAATGACTGCATCTCCAACAAGGAGTTTTACCTTCCCACGGTTGGGTAATACTATATGATCTTTTCCTTTTTCTACATCATATACCAAGACACTAAGAGCAGAAGAACGCATGTAGGCGCCTCTACTGTAATACAAATAAATAGAGAGTACCCCGATAGAAAAGGTCAATCCCATACATACTAACAGGATCGTAAAGGATTGTTTTTTACTGAGTTTGGGAAAGATATTTTTGCGAATGATTTCTCTAAAAAGGACGAGAAAAAACCCTACGGCAATGCCTGCAAGTCCTGCAATTTGTCCCCATTGGGTGATAAAGTCCATAGTGATAAAAATGAATGAATTATTTTTTAATCGCAGGGCGATAGCCAAGGGTTGAATTCCCCGAGGCTTGCCTCAGGGTAGTCGATTATTTAGCGAAAAAACCCTTGAAATAATAGGGTGATGTCTTTGATTTTTTATGCTTGGCACAAGGCTTCGCTCTTATCTAGTGTGGATTAGAGCATTTTAGAAAATACTTTTAGGACTAGAAGAGCAACTATATTTCAGAATAATTGATCTATATAACAGATATTGTAAATCTCCAAAATATTGAGATGCTTGTCAATCCCTTAAACCAATAAAATTTTGGTATCCCTAAAAATAGGTAGGGTGTATAATAAAAAATTTCTTGAAACGAACTATCCCCGAGGCATAGCCATAGGGGTATTTTGCTCGTTTCATTTTGACCCTTCGGGATCAAAATCCGAAATTTTATATTTAGACCCCGAAACAAGTTCGGGGTTGACATTTTCAAAGGAAACCCACGAGGCAGAGCCTCGGGGAATTCTTTTCGATTGAAGTACAAATAGTAAAATGGCTACCAAGAAGTGATCACTACCAACATAGAAAGAAACCCCTAATATCCCTTTGTTGAGAGCTTATGCGATATGCCTTAGCAGCCAGTCAATAAAAGCTTACTGGGTGTACAATAAATTTCCAACAGAGGTCAATTTTTATCCATCTGAGTTGCCTTCAGATACTAAAAAAACTGGTCTACTCTAGATTCTGAAACAAGTTCAGAATGACATGAACGGAAATCTGTTGTACACTCATCTTACTCGACAAAAGGATTACTTTGCCGTGACTTTTTACTTTTGAGTTACTACCGCTTTGGATGCTTCAGTAACTTCTGCCTGCCCATTTTGTACGGCTTGTAGCTGCGCACTTCCTTGGGTTTGTATCTTCGCAATCAAAGGTTGTACTTGGGCATAGGGTTGGGTGCCTAAAACCTTTAATAGGGTATTGACTTCCTCTAGGGTTAAAGTTAGATTGATTTCGTTCATAATTATCGGATTTTCAAAGTGAATTTGATTTCTTTTTTTTTAATAAGTACAGACTTGAAGTCCATGTAACGGTTTGTGTTTTTTTGTATTTATTCGTGTTCAATAGACATATAATGTATCCTTCCCATGGATTCTCTCTTGTTGATCAGTATCTAAATGATTTGAGATTTAAGATGTCCTATCTTTAAGCTAGTAAGTACCTTGGGTCGTATTTGTAAGTGATGGGCTACATCTAAGCAAAAGCTAGCATCCTCTGAAACATTTTCTGTATACTCACCTATGGTCATTACCTTATTAGTAAAGTAAGGATAGCGCAAGCCTTTTAATAACTCTGTACTGGTTTTTGTAAATCCAAAGCCACAATAAGAGACTTCTAATAAAGGTTCCTTAGACTGCTCCAGTTCTTCTTGAGATACAAAATCCATATGACCCGTAGTTAAAAATGTCGCTTCATCCCACCTAGCCACCATTGGGGTGGTGCCGTTTAGATACCAGCCTGTGCAAAATGGTGCTTCACAGGCTAAGAGTTGCATGACATCGTCTGGGGTAAATACCTGATCGGAGTCTATCCATACCAAAGTATCAAATGCATCTATCAGTTGATTCGGATTGGAAAAGCCTCCCCCTGCAGTTGCCAACCAGTTTCTGGCGTCATTATGGGTTCTGTTAGCCACCGTAATAATGGGAATCTCCTGCTCTTGACACCAGGCCGAAAATGAGAGAAATTGCTCAAATAATAGGGCATTGATACTCCCATGGGTAGGGATGCAAATGGCTGTCTTTTGAAATTTCATCGGTTTAACATCTTTTTAAAGTGGTATCTACACAATTGTAATACTGTAACATTCTATTAGAAAATGCACAGCGGTTCGCCCTCTAGGATTGACTCTACAAACAGGGTATAAGCCTCCATTTAAGCCATTGCTCTCGCATAAACCCTCTGGGGGAATTTTAATTCCCCCAGAGGATAGATAAGAATCAACTCTTAAGCCGTTCCTTCTACTTTATGACTCAGGGTTTCCAATTTTTCATTCAGCTCTTGTATTGATTTTGTTAGTACTGGTATAAGCTGTGTATAACTAATGGTCAGACCATGGTCTTGTTCTGAACCTGAAACAATACTGGTATCTGCGTGTAGGGCTTGCATGTCCTGTGCTAAGAACCCATAATTCCGCTTTTTGTTGGCGTCCTCTTTTTTCCAATCATACGATACGGGCTTGTAATTCATAAGTGCTTGGAGTCCTTGATCTAAGGGTTGGATATTTTCCTTTAGATTTTGGTCACTTGATTGTACAAGATTGTTACATTTGATGTCCCCACTCACCTCCAACTTCGCACTTGG
>JABSPP010000188.1 GCA_013214275.1 Flavobacteriaceae bacterium | reverse complement strand
TTCTATTTGAATAAGGTGAATAAGGTATAAGGATTCTATTTGAATAAGTCTGTAGACTGTAGTCTGTACTAGCATACCGGTAAATATGTTAACATTCGATGTTCACTTCCTGAATACTTTGCATGAAGCAGGTGATGCTAAGCAGAGAGTGGACCAAATCCTCGATGGAAAGAAACACAGTGACTTAATAAAAAAGGACGAAGACCCTAAGAAACTTACAAGAACAGTCCTACTGGACTGCTTGTTCCATCTTCATGATGCATTAAGTTCTCTCTTAATAGTTGCTGATGGTGTGAAGCCATTAATATCCTCTATGGGAAATCACAATTTTGTGGATAAACAAGAGCTCAAGGAGTTGCTATCAGAAGTTCTGCCGGATATTGTAACTCAGTCTATCAATGAATCAGGTGTGCTTGATAAAGTAGGTAGAGACTTTGAAACTGCAAAAGATGCTTTCCATGAATCGAGAAAATTCCTCTCAGAATTAAGCAAATCAACTACTGAGATAAAAAGTTATGCTGACGTTGTGAAAAAACATGGATGTGCCTCAGCAAATATGCCAAATAATATTGTGGATGCCACAACTCTGCAGACAATAAGAAAGACTTCTGAGGAAGCCATGAAGCATGGCCTATCAAGCTTTCTTGACAAAGAAAACAGAGCCTCAAACATTGTCATATCTGGAATGTCTGCAAATAATGATCAAGACTTGATGGACGAGGTTTGCCAACTGATTAGCTATTGTCTAAAATGTACATTTCAACCAAAGGACATTGTAAGCATTAACAAAATTGGTAGACAAGAGGTAGGTGATCGCAGCTGGCCCCGCCTCACACTTGTTTCCCTGAGATACAAGGCAGACGCAGTCTTGCTGCATAATAACGGAAAGGGTTTCATGGTCAACCGGTCTACCTGGATCAACCCGGACCTAACCAAGGCAGAAAGGGATGATCTCTACAAGACCAGACTGGCCAGACGAGCAAACAAATCGAGGTCCACTGGCTCTATAACAGCATCGGAAGGAAAGCAGCATGGAGATGATCAAACCCGTACTTTAAATGATGTATCAAAAAACTGTCAAAGCCCAAAAGGTGCAATGGTCTCCTGCTCATAAATGCGAGAAGCATTTGTAGAAAGGTTAAAGACCTTGAACTATATGCCAGCCACTACAAACCTTCATTTATTGGAATTACGGAGTCTTGGACACACGAGCTCATTTCTGATCCTGAACTTAACCTGAATAACTATCATTGTATTAGAAATGACAGGAAGCATAAAAAAGGAGGTGGTGTTCTACTTTATATCGATAAATGTTTTAAATATGTTGTCAATGAAACCCTTACTAACGGTACTTACAGTGAATCCATTTGGTGTGAAGTATGGATTGGTGTGAATGTAACCCTATTGATTGGTGTGATTTACCGCCCACCAAACTATAATTATGAAGATAATGAGCTTCTATATGAACTCCTGCAAAAAGCAGGCCAAGTCAAGACAACATTCAAATTAATTGTAGGTGATTTCAACTTCCCAAATATTGACTGGGTTAACTTCAGCTACAATCCCTGTTGTGATCAATTCATGGAAGCAACATTGGATTTAAATCTGACACAACATGTCTTCCAACCAACGAGAGAGAACTCTATTCTTGACCTGGTCTTCTCCTCTCACCCTGAAATTGTGTCAAATGTGGACATTATTGAGCCAATTGCAACCTCCGACCATAATATGGTTTTGTGCGAACTGAATTTAGTTGATGAAACCCCTGTCCCCAAAGTTGAAAAAGTCTACAATTACCGCAAGGCCGACTGGAATAGTTTTATCTGTCTCTTGATGCAGGTCAACTGGGATCTAATATTCCAGTGCGAAAAGGTTGATGACATTTGGCTTAACTTTACTAGCTATTTAAAAAATATCATTGACGCGGTAGTGCCCCTCAAAGCTCCCGTAAGGAAATGTAACCCCTTATGGATTACTGAAGCTGTCAACCTAGCAAGGGTTAAACGTAATTGTGCCGAGCGGGAATACCTCGCACACAGAACCAATGCAAAACGAAAACTGCGTAATGCTGCTGGTAAACACTTAAAAAGGGAGCTTAAAAATGCCATCAAAAACTTTGAAAAAAAATTATCTGAAAATTGTGATGTGAAGCCCTTCTGGCATTATGTTCAATCCAAGCGGAAAGTGAGGGCCTCTATTGGTCCCTTAACTAAGCAGGATGGTTCTTTAACTGATAATTCACAAGATTGCGCCAATACACTGAGTGATTTCTATTCCACAGTATTTACCACAGAAAACCTTCAAACAATCCCTTCTGCTGCTCCCAAAACAAATGATGAATTTAGTAATATTGAGTTTACTCAAGAACTAGTTGCCCGGAATCTTGCATCCACCAATAGTTTTTCATCCCCAGGCCCAGACAACATTCCGTACTGTGTCCTTAAAGCTGGGAGTCCAATCCTGGTGCCACAGTTGTGCAGACTTTTCCAATTTTTCTTTGATAATAATGTAGTTCCATCACAATGGAAAATTGCACATGTTACTCCTATTTTCAAGAAAGGCAATCGTAAGGATCCTGCAAATTATCGCCCCATCAGTCTTACATGTTGTACCTGCAAGCTTATGGAGTCTTGTGTCAGAGAATTAATTTGGCAATTCTGGTCCACAAAAAATCTTATAAGCCCGACCCAGTTTGGTTTCACTCCACGATCCTCCTGTGCTTCACAGTTGTTGAAATTTCTAGATGATATTACCACGTCAGTTGATAATGGTGATTGTGTAGATGTAATATATTTAGATTTTTCTAAAGCATTCAACTCTGTTCCCCATGAGAGGTTACTGAGAAAACTCTCTGCACTGGGAATTCAAGGAAAAGTCCTGAACTGGGTCCGGAACTTTCTCACTGAAAGATCAGAAATTGTGATTGTTGAAGGAGTCAAAAGTGTACAAAAGGGAATGATTTCTGGTGTTCCTCAAGGCAGTTGTCTTGGGCCCCTGCTTTTTTTAGCATATGTCAACGACATTGATAATTGTCTGGCCCATAGTGCAGTATTAAAATATGCCGATGATATTAAACTTTACAAAAATTTTTCGAAAACCCTTAATGGTGCAGCAACGGATTCATTACAAAATGACCTGGATGCACTGACCACATGGTCAATTGATTGGCAGATGAAATTTAATGTGTCCAAATGTTCATCACTTCATTTCGGACATGGAAACTCCCTGCGCCAATATGAAATAGACAATCAACCTATTCCGATAAGCACTAAAGAAAAAGATTTAGGCATCGTTATTACATCAAATGCTAAGGTGTCCACCCACATCTCACATATTGTCAGGCGAGCTGAAATGTGCCTTGGGGCATTAAAGAGAAACATTGTTAGCAGAGATAAAAATACATTTTTGAAGTTGTACAAACAACTTGTTCGACCACATCTAGAGTATGCAGTTGCTGTCTGGAACCCATACTTACTAAGGGACATTGAATTGGTTGAAAGAGTACAGCGAAGAGCAACTCGATGCGTACACGGTCTATATAATAAAAGTTATCTGGACCGTTTAAAGTGTGTTGAGATTGACTCACTGCAAACGAGGCGTTATATGTTCGACTTGATTGAGGTTTACAAGATAGTTAAACACTTGTCGCCGCTGAGATGCGAGCAGTTTTTTGACATTGAGACCTCGCAGCGCACAAGAGGACACCCACTCAAGTTACGTAAAAAGCAATGTCACCTCGAGTGCAGGAAAAACTTTTTTGTAAACAGAGTGATCAATATTTGGAACAGGTTACCTGAAAACATAGTGATGACTGAGTCGGTGTGCCAATTCAAACATCACCTGTTACAGTTTCTGCAAAAAACTGAAGTTGCGTATTTTTAACTGACACTTGCATGCATGCATTGTTTTATCACGCCTATTCAGGTCTCACCCTCATTCTCACCCTATTTTGCACACCATCATCACCCATTTCTTTCTTTCTCACTTTGTTCTAAAAAAAAAAAAAAAAAAATAAAAAAAAAAAAAAAAAAAAAAAATTTTTTTTTTCTTCTTCCCCAATCATCCCCTTTTCCTGTATGTTGTTGATGGTTTCCTGGATTGGATAATGTAATTGTATGTATACGTATGTCATACACGGATAATGGATATATATATGTATTCTAGTCAGAAATAAATGCATATATATGCACTATATATAATATAGTATTATGTGTGTAACTGTTTAATTATGGCGCAGGA
>JABSPP010000187.1 GCA_013214275.1 Flavobacteriaceae bacterium | reverse complement strand
CCACATGACGAATGGATTTAATTCCTGTGGTTTCACCTACCCAAGTTTTTATTTTGATCACGTCGTTGAGTGTAGCTTGGCCGGAATAATCGAGTTCATGACGAATCACCACCCAAACATAGTTAGAAGTATCATGGCCATCCTTTAACTGATTCCAATGCTTCGTGGCAATATCTTGTACCCATTGCAGATACACGACGTTGTTGACGTGATTCAAATGATCAATATCTTTTTCTGAAACAATCATCTCAATTTCAAAAGGAGTCATAGAGCAAACATTTGAATCTGGTGGTTTTTGGATATCAATTTAAACAATTCGCTCGCCATTTAAATTGGTGGTAAGCACATCACTCATGTAGTCAAAAAAAGGTCGTAACGCTCTAAAACTTAGGGTCACCTCTTGTACAAAGTTTTTATCAAGTACTTCTGTATCGCTAAAATTGCGTACCGCAATAAATCCTTTTTTTCGCAATAAATCAATATCTGGGTGTGCCTTATCAAATCCACGAGGAGCAGTTTTTACCTCATCGCCCTGTAAAACTCCTCCAAAATAGCGAGTAAACTTTTCCTCTGCAAGAAGGTCTCTTAATTCTGAAGCATCAACTTCAATTTCTTTTCGAATACGGAACAAATCTTCTTTATTGGGCTCCCAAAATCCCCCTGCTAAAAAGCTTTCTCCTGGACGAATACGCAGGTAATACCCGCCACGCAAGTACTTACCAAGTCTAGAAAAAGACCCTGCAAAGTGGGCTTTGTAAGGTGTTTTGTCCTTGGAAAACCGAACATCTCTATAAATTCTAAAAAGTTTAAACCTCTCTATTTCGTCGTGCTGTTCCAAACCTTTTCGTACCGCTCCATATAAAGCTTTCGCATTATCTTGGGCTATGACAAAATTTGACTTGTGATCTGCAAACCAATCGCGATTGTTATTTTCCTTTAAGTCTATTAAGAATTGTAAGCTAGATCTCTCCAAATGCATGGTTGTGTATTTAAAGGTGTGAAATTACAAAAAAACATGTCTGGCTCTTTATTCTTTGTTAATGAATTTTACGATAGTATCCCGTAGAAAAAGAGCTAATCTAACCCTGTTGTTTTGTAGCAGGAGTATCACTAGAGATGGAAAAAATAAAATTTTCAGGTATAAATACCTGCGAGTGAAATTGCGTATTTGTACTCATATCTACAATATATGATTTATCTATTTTTACCCGAAACCAATGAAAAGAATCAATTAAGAAAGAATTTAAATCATACAAAACTTTACATGATGAGTAATGTAAGAGTACAGACCAGACTGATGCCAGATGTAGTCAAAACGGGTGTACGACAAATTTCCAAAGGAGGTCAATTTTTGTCAATCTGAATTGAGTTCAGATTCTAAAAAATCAGTCCACCCTAGATTCTGAAACAAGTTCAGAATGACATTAACGGAAATTTGTCGTACACCCGTCAAAACCACTTCAAATCACATTCCAGGTATTTTCTATAATTTACTTGTATCTTCCACCGATTCAAATGGAAATCATATTCCATCTTCTGTCCGTTTTAGAGCATTAAAAACCCTGAATGATCCTGCTCACTCAGAGATTGGGACAGGCTGGTCAGAACCAATCAAGACAAGTATTTTTGGCCATGTTTTGTGGAGTATTAACGCACTAACTGATGCGCAACCACCCACCATTGAAGTTGAAGTTACTCAACTGACTAATGAAGGTAAACCCTCTAAACCAGTAATCATTCAGGTTCATCCACTACTAAATCTGATTGGATTTCTTCAAGCGCTAAATCAGAAAACTCCATTAGAATGGAAAGCTTTTCTTATCGAAGGATGCCACAATGATACATACGCAGAGTTTGCCTCATCGGCCATATCAACTTGCAGTAATTCTATCCTAAAAGGATTACTACTAGCTGATGATCAAATTGAATCTCTAATGGAAAAATGCTACAATAGCAATTCAGGGCTTGCCAATTTCGATTTGGTTTCCAACAATGAAAATGATGATCTAGTTGTAAATTTAAGCAACAAAAGTCTGGACGAAACCCAAGTATTCAAAACGTTGATGAGCAACCTAGAATCACAGTTAGAAGTTACCAGTACGTTTGGAAGCGCTCTGTCTCAGTTTGTTGAAGACGCTCAACAATTAATGCAGTTGATACAATTGTTAATAGAAAACGAGCAACTAGAAATGCTTCATCTATTTGGATGGCTTGGGTTAGAAACAAAGTGGGAAGCTATAGGGAGTACATTCAGTCTCGTAAAAGCTAGCTTACAAGCTGGTCTAGAAATGGCAAAAGCAGTAGGAAATAACACTAACGAGAAATGGGGTGAAGTGGTAAGCCTATTTCAAGGCTTGATACAAAAGACAACCTCAGGAGCAGGACAAGTCCTTAGTAATGCTCTTCCGATTGCACAAAATATTCAGCAAGAATGGGAAAAGACCGTGCCTGAACTTAAAAATCAGTTTTCGTTTAATCATCAACAGTTTGAATTTGGATGGATTAGTTGGAGGATACTACACAGCTTTCCACAATCTCCATCAGGGTTTAAAGATTTAATTATAACAGTTTTAAAATCATCCAATCCAAATAAGTTACTCATTGTATTTGAGAATCTAACAACAGCGTTGGAGAACTTTGACCTTTCAGAAGAACTACAAAAAGACATCAATCAAATAATGTCATTCTATGCTCAAGTTCTGCAAGGTAATTCTGCTGAAGTTGCTGAAAAACTACTCAAAGGTAGTCCAGAGTTAGAAGCAATGGAAAGCTTACCAAATCTTGTTTTAGAGCTTATAAACACGATTACAACAAAAAGCAACGCTATTCCAGAGTTGGTGATAGCCGTTGCTGAACTTGTTGACGCTATAATGACCACTCCATTACCCATGCCATTTATAGAGGGCATACAACCTTGGTTTGAGCCAAAGAAAAACACAGTTAATCATTCAAATGGGAACTCTGGTATTTGCCTAATGGATTGTATGATTCTAATGATGGTTACACCTAGCACAAAAATATTTTTAGATATAACTGGTGAAAGCCCTCCGGAGATCGATGCGTTAAAAAATCCTCAAACGTGGATGCTCGATAAAATTTCTTTCTTTGATTTAATAACATTAATTATCAATGCCTACGATGCACAGCACCACGTAAGCGAGCAAGTCCTTGACAATCCACCTCCCTTACCCATACCAGGAATTCTAAGTCAGTTACCTTTTGAAGAAGAAGTATTTGATGCCTTAATACTATTCTTAAAAATCACGAGTGGTGTTATGAGTGGTATTGATGCTACTCTGAGTGTTTATGGTGAATTTGAGGAAACAGAAGCTACAATATCTGGTGAAAATAAAATTGATGACTTAGCAAATGATGTAGATTGGAAACCTGTTGTTGAAAGCTTAATTCAATGTTGTTTATCATCTTTCAGTTATTCATTAAAATGCAATATTAACTTACTTGAAACTGCAAAACTTTATCTATTAAATAAAGAACCAAAAGCTAAATTTGCTCATGTTGGCTCCTTGGACGTTATAGTTTTTAATCCAGTTTACCCTGAATGGGTTTCGATAGCCTACGAATTTTGTGTACTAATATACTACTGGCTGAATTTTACAATAAATCTTCTTCTGGCATCCAGCGAAGATGAACAATTAGCAGTTGGTTCAGCAGATTTTGAAATTTCTGGAACAATATATACGATTGTCGTTGATGAAATACGGAAAATTAAAAAGTCGCTATCCAAAGAGTTAATTCAGGTTTTTACCTCCATAACAGACACTGTTCTTAAAATATTGTCATGGAATAATCTAGCACTTTATTATCAATCTGATATGCCAGACATTCAACCACTTGTAGAGAGTGCTTTTTCTGACATAAAAAATGGAGTTAAGATAAGCTCGGAAACTAAGAAGGACTCAGAAAATATAGCTCAATATACCAATCCTACTTTTAACTTCACCTTTACCAAATTAGTATTGGATATCATGGAAACTATTGCTAAAAAAGCTGAACTCGCCAAAGAATTGATCAAAAAAATCCCTAAGAACGGACCTATCTATAGTTTTAAATGGACACTTCAATGTATCATAGTTCAGCAGTTGTCTAACAAAGCTATCATTGTCATAGATTGTTATCTGTTTCAAGAAAAGTATAAGATAGATCAGCAAAGTCAATTTACTAATCGCCTAAAAGGCGATAGCTTGGTTAAAGGGCTAAAGCCAAGCCGTACAGACAGATGTCACTC
>JABSPP010000186.1 GCA_013214275.1 Flavobacteriaceae bacterium | reverse complement strand
CAAAAGCCTCTGTATATTCCCTTGAAAATTTGAGTTTTGAAACTTTGAGATTAAAAGATTCAATTATCTTTGTACTCGAAAGCAATTCTACATCAATGTCCAAGATGATTTTTGGATTTTCCAAACTGACTAAAGAAGAAAAAATTAGCTGGCTGGTGACTCATTATTTTGAGAATCGGCCAGAAGTTGTTGCTACGCTCAAGCGATATTGGAATGCTGATGCGCAACTACAACAGCTTCATGACGATTTTATAGAAAATACCATCTCAAACTTTTACATGCCTTACGGGGTGGCTCCCAATTTTGTGATCAATGGCAGGGAGTACGTTATTCCGATGGTTGTTGAGGAAAGTTCTGTGGTTGCAGCGGCATCTTTGGTTGCTAAGTATTGGAGTACTAGAGGCGGTTTTAAGGCTCGGGTGATCTCAACCACAAAAATTGGGCAAGTACATTTTATGTATCGGGGTAGCAAGCAAGAGCTAACGGTGTATTTTAATGCTGTGAAAGAAAGGCTTAGAGAAGCTACTTCTTCTATTACCAGTAACATGGAAAAGCGAGGTGGCGGGATTTTAGCTATTGAATTGATCGATAAGACTGATGACTTAACAAGCTACTATCAACTTCATATTACTTTTGAAACTGTGGATTCTATGGGGGCGAATTTTATTAATTCGTGTTTGGAAACCATTGCAAAGACCTTTGAAAATGATCGGATAGAGGTGATCATGAGTATTTTGTCTAATTATGTTCCTGAGTGTTTGGTAAGAGCTGAAGTGAGTTGTGATGTAGAGAATTTAGGTGGAGAAAATCCTCAAAAGTTTGCTGAAAAATTCTGTCGAGCAGTTCAAATTGCTGAAGTGGAACCCTACAGAGCTGTAACACACAACAAGGGAATTATGAACGGTATTGATGCGGTTGTCTTGGCTACGGGTAACGATTTTAGAGCTACTGAGGCTGGTGCGCATGCTTATGCTTCACGAACTGGACAATACAGAAGTTTGACTCATTGTTCAATCACAAATGGGGTGTTTTCTTTTTGGATAGAAATTCCTCTGGCACTGGGGACTGTGGGTGGATTAACGTCTTTACATCCGATGGCAAAATTATCCTTGGATTTATTGCAGAAACCATCTGCAAAGGAGTTAATGATGATTGCTGCTACAGCTGGACTTGCACAAAATTTTGCCGCACTTAGAGCATTAACCACTAAAGGAATTCAGCACGGTCACATGAAAATGCATCTAATGAATATCCTAAACCAGTTGGGAGCTAGTGACACAGAAAAAATAGAAATGGCAAGTTACTTTAATGGAAAGACGGTGACTTACAGTGATGTGGTGAACAGATTTAACGAATACAGAAAGACCAAATAAATTGGGGCAGTTTTATTCCAATGGAAAATTATTACTCACAGGAGAGTATGTTGTTTTGGATGGAGCAACTGCACTTGCGGTTCCTACTAGGTTTGGACAGGATTTAATTGTTGATAGAATTCAAGGAGATCAATTGATTTGGTCGAGTTTTACGGTGGAGGACATCTGTTGGTTTGAAGCTGTTTTTGATCTGCCTAGAATACGATTAGCTAATGCTACGTTTACCTCTGATCACGAGGGCAGTCAGGAATTGATTGCTGAAATATTACAAGGAATACTGCAAGAGGCTCAACGACTGAACCCTAACTTTTTGGGTTCAGATCAGGGTTTTCGGGTAAAAACACATTTACAGTTCCCTCGTAGCTGGGGTCTGGGAAGTTCATCAACTTTGATCAATAACATCGCTCAATGGGCTAGGGTAGATGCTTTTAGCTTGCTCTGGAATGCGTTTTCGGGAAGTGGATATGACATTGCTTGTGCTCGAAACGATATGCCAGTTTTCTACACGATGAATGATAGAAAACCCAAGATTGATACTACACACTTTGATCCTCCATTTAAAGAGCAACTGTATTTTGTACACCTTAACCAGAAGCAGAATAGTAGGGATGGAATTCGGAGGTATCAGGAAAGAAGGAGTTCATCACATTCAAGTTTTGCTGCGTATATTCTTCGTATTTCTAACATTTCTCAGGAGATGGTTAAGACTGATAGTCTTTCTGATTTTGAGAAACTTATTGCCGAACACGAAGCTATGATAGCTTCAATGATAGGTTTGCCAAGGATCAAAGATGTATTTTTTGCAGATTATGCATCAGAAATAAAGAGCTTGGGCGCTTGGGGTGGAGATTTTGTCCTTGCTACGGGAGATTCATCTACACCAGAATATTTTAGACAAAAAGGCTTTGATACCATTCTTACTTATGCTGAGATGATCTTGGGTCATGATGGGTCTTAACCATTCTTACTGCTGTAGTATGAGACAAGTGATTATTGTTGGAGGTGGAGCTGCGGGATTTTTTACCGCTATAAATGCCAAGGAAATGAATCCCAGTTTGGATATTATCATCTTAGAAAAAGGAAGAGAAGTGCTTCAGAAGGTCAAGGTTTCGGGTGGTGGCCGGTGTAATGTCACACATGCATGTTTTGAACCCAAGGAGTTGGTTACGTTTTATCCGAGAGGAGAAAAAGAGCTTTTGGGACCCTTTCATCAGTTTATGACTGGCGATACTTGTGAATGGTTTAGTAGTCATGGAATCCCGCTTAAAATTGAGTCTGATCAACGTGTGTTTCCCGAATCCAACACTTCGCAAACAATTATCGATTGCTTTTTAGAGAAGACATCGACATTAGAAATTCCAGTGTTTAAGAACCATGGAGTTACATCGGTGACTAGACACGGAGACCAGTGGATGGTGAATACAAAAGAAGAGCAGTTTGTGTGTGATGCATTGGTCGTAGCAGCGGGCAGTAGTAAACAAGTCTGGAAATTATCAAAATCCCTAGGTCATTCGGTTGTTGATCCTGTTCCTTCCTTATTTACATTCAATATCAAAGATGATCGAATTCAAGGCCTATTGGGAGTCTCTGTGCCGCAGGCGACAGTGAAATTGAGTAATACTTCTCTTGAAGCTACAGGACCATTGCTAATCACCCATTGGGGTATGAGTGGACCAGCAGTGCTTAGGTTATCAGCTTTTGGAGCGCGGATCCTCGCTGAAATGAACTATGAGTATCAAGTAGAGGTCAATTGGATTTCACAAACTCCGCAAGATACGCTTATAGTTCTTCAAGATACCAAAAAAGAATAGTCTAAAAGACAGGTGGGTTTAAAATCTCCTTTTGCTGAAGTTCCGAGACGTCTATGGGAACGTTTGGTGACTGCATCATCGATAAAAACGAGTCAAAATTGGGCAGACATCTCAAAAATACAGCTGCAAAATCTTGTAGACCAGCTTACGAAAGCAACTTTTTATGCTAAGGGAAAAAGTACTTTTAAGGAAGAATTTGTGACAGCTGGTGGTGTGGATTTAAGGGAAATTAACTTTAAACGATTTGAAAGTAGGCTTCACAAAAACCTATTTTTTGTTGGAGAAGTATTGAATATTGACGGGGTTACTGGCGGATTTAATTTTCAAAATGCTTGGACAGGTTCCTGGATAGTTGCAAAAAGTCTTGCAGAGGATTAGGCAATCTCACCGCGATGGGGTTTTAAAGCATCTCGATAGGTCATCATATCTTTTTCATCAACAATCACAAAAGCGTAAGCAACTGCTGAACTCAATTGCTTTGTACCTACGTCGTGGTAGGAAAGCCCTTCTATCGCTGCAAATTCTTTGAGGTGCTTGGTATGGTGTTTTGAGGTTTCTAGGGCATCTGGACCTCTAAAATCCCAGATCAATTTAATCTTTCTATTCATTTTGTAAAAGTAAATAATTCTATCTTTGCATCTAAATTTGATATCTGTTGAGCATACAAAAGTTTATTCCTCATTCACTCTGCAATTCTATCGAACAAATCTCCTTCACTTGGCAAACACCCAGCAATATAGCTTTGGTAAAATACTGGGGGAAATCTCCCATTCAAATCCCTAAGAATGCATCGATTAGCTTTACACTAAGTCAGAGTCATACCATTACTACACTTGAATTTACAAAATCCGAAGGATTGGAAAGTCCGACTTTTGAGCTGTATTTTGAAGGGGAAAAAAAGGACGCTTTTAAACCTAAAATAGCCAATTTCTTCGATCGTATTATCGACTATTGTCCTTATCTCTTAGATTACAAGATTGTTATTCGCTCGGAAAATTCTTTTCCACATAGTAGCGGTATAGCCTCATCAGCAAGTGGTATGAGTGCTATTGCGATGTGTTTA
>JABSPP010000185.1 GCA_013214275.1 Flavobacteriaceae bacterium | reverse complement strand
CGTATTTGTATGATATTGATGGAAAGATAAACACTTAACTTTGGTTTAGATAGTACAAACATAAGGGCTAACGCGACCCAAGAAATAGGCTTTTTTACCCAAAATAACACATTAGGAAAAGTGATGAAAAAGTACCAGTGGAAAGCATTTTTTCACATCAGCATTATATTTCTATTGCTTACGGCTTGCGAAGATAAAAGAGATACCAATGGAACGTTATTATTCGAGAATCTTGAATCAGAATCCAAAAACTCTCCTGTATTTTTCAAAGGAGAAAAATATACAGGAAGCATTGTAAAATACAATGAAGACGGAACCCTAGTGTTCCAAGGATCCTACAAAGAGGGCCTAAAAGACGGTGTATGGAAATACTACCACCCCAATGGCAAATTAAAAAGAGAAGAATCCAATCCACCCAGTAGTAACGAGAAGTACATCGTTAAAACCTACAGAAGCACAACCGGAAGACTATTCACCGAACTCATCGGAAAAGGAGAGGACACCATACACTACAAAAAATATCACCACAACGGCATTCTCGGTGTAGAACTCAAAAACGACGGTCAAAGAATTTTCCAAAAATGGACTTCATTTGGAAACTTATACCACTATGACAACCAAGACTCTATTGCTTACACCATCAATACAAAAACAAAGGAGTACACCTACAAAGGAAGATTTGAAAATGGAAAAAAAACAGGTTTTTGGTTTAAACACTACTCCAATGGAAACAAAGAATATGAGAAAAACTATCAGTCAGGAAAATTGGTGGGAAAATCAATCGACTATTTCGCAAACGGAAAAATCAGCAAAGAAGCTAACTACAACCAAAACGGAATCTTAGAAGGAGACTACAAACAATACCATAAAAACGGCTCTATTTTTATGATCGGAAAATATGATCACAAAGGCAGAAGAACAAATACGTGGAAATACTATACAGAAAAAGGGAAATTATTAACAATAAAAAATTATCTATTCGATAAGCTCAACGGATACTTTGAAGACTATAGCTATCGAGGAAAAATAAGAGAAAAAGGACACTACCTTAACAACAGAAAAGTAGGGGAGTGGTACTATTATGACAAATACGGAAAGTTCCTACGCAAAGTAAATGAAGACGAGTAATTTCGTAGCATTCTGTACATAGAGTCAAACAAATTTATTCACCCTTGCCGAACAATCTCAACTAAAGACTCTAAAATAGTACACATTACACTGCCTTTATCCAAAAAATCACCCTAGTTGAACATCAAAAAAAATACAGGTTAAAATATTGATAATCAATAGCTTAATCATATTTGTAAAATTCTGAGTTTAAGGAGGTTAAAAAAAACACACGCTGCGCTGTAAAACCTAACAATTAATTTAGAATTCTATAAAACTGTATAACAGGTAAATAACAGATGATCGAGCTAAACAAACATAGCAAAAGATTGACGCAAGATGCCTCTCAACCTGCATCCCAAGCAATGCTGTATGCATTAGGCTTAACCGATGAGGACATGAGTAAAGCCCAAGTAGGCATTGCAAGCACAGGATATGATGGAAATCCGTGTAACATGCATCTCAACCAACTCAAAGAAGAAGTAAAAGTAGAATGCAAGATTGCCAATATGGTAGGTTTGGGTTTTAATACCATTGGTGTTTCGGATGGAATTTCAATGGGTACCTCAGGAATGAACTATTCATTAGTTTCAAGAGACATTATTGCCGATTCTATTGAAACTGTTATGAACGCACAAAGTTACGATGCGCTGATTGCTATTGTGGGTTGCGATAAAAATATGCCCGGAGCCGTAATGGCCATGCTCCGCTTAAACAGACCTTCTATCATGATGTACGGTGGAACCATTGCCTCAGGAAATTACAAGGGAAGAAAGTTAAACATTGTTTCTGCGTTTGAGGCCTTAGGTCAAAAAGTTGCAGGAGACATTGAAGAAGAAGAATACAAAGAAATTATCAAAAGAGCCATTCCAGGAGCTGGTGCCTGTGGCGGAATGTACACTGCAAATACAATGGCCTCAGCCATCGAATGTATGGGATTTGCATTACCCTACAACTCGTCCATCCCCGCTGAGAATCCCAGCAAGCAATCCGAAGCAGAACGTCATGCAGCTGCCATAAAAAACCTCTTGGAGAAAGACATAAAACCCCTAGACATTATTTCCAAAAAATCTATTGAAAACGCCATAGCCTTGGTAAATGCCTTGGGCGGATCTACCAACGCAGTACTTCATTTTTTAGCCATTGCACATGCCGCTGATATCGAATTTACGTTGGAAGATTTTCAACGAGTAAGCGATAGAACACCTTTAGTAGCCGATTTAAAACCCTCAGGAAAGTATCTTATGGAAGATGTTCACGGAATCGGAGGCACACCAGCCATTATGAAATATCTGCTAGAAGGTGGATACCTTCATGGCGATTGTATCACCGTAACAGGAAAAACCCTTGCAGAAAACCTAGTGAACATACAAGCCATAGAATTTGAAGAGCAAGATGTCATTTTCCCTACCGATAAAGCCCTAAAGACCTCAGGGAACATTCAAATCTTATATGGAAATTTAGCTACAGAAGGCGCCGTAGCCAAGATCTCCGGAAAAGAAGGACTGTTGTTTGAAGGTAAAGCAGTGGTGTTCGATGGAGAACAAGTGGCAAATAGCGGAATTTCTAAAGGTGAAGTCAACAAAGGGGATGTCGTTGTTATCCGATACGTAGGACCAAAAGGCGGACCAGGAATGCCAGAAATGTTAAAACCCACCTCCCTGATTATGGGAGCTGGATTGGGAAAATCTGTTGCATTAATCACAGACGGACGTTTCTCTGGTGGTACACACGGTTTTGTAGTGGGTCATATCACCCCAGAAGCTCAGTCTGGTGGTACAATTGGATTGATTAAAACTGGTGACAAGATTAGAATTAGTGCGCAAGACAATACAATTAACGTGTTGCTCTCCGAAGAAGAGCTAGCGCAAAGAAGAGCTGCATGGTCGGCTCCTGTGCCCAAACACAAAAAAGGAATTTTATATAAGTATTCAAAAATGGTAGCATCAGCATCACGCGGATGTGTAACTGACGGATTTTAATTATTACTTAAGTGTAAAAAATAAAACCTTCATCAAAGAATTGGTCAAATAATGGGCAATGTCACAGAAGAAGGAAGTAGCTAAAAATCACATGGTGAGTATAAATTTAAACAAGTGAAAACAGCAACAAATACATTAGAAAAAAAAGGAATCGAAACCAAAGAACGCATTTCGGGGAGCGAAGCAGTCATCAAATGTTTGTTAGCTGAAGGTGTTGATACTTTGTATGGCTATCCTGGTGGAGCCATTATGCCTGTCTATGACGAGCTGTATAAATATCAAGACCAACTTCACCATGTCCTAACCAGACACGAGCAAGGTGCTACACATTCTGCCCAAGGATATGCGAGAATCTCAGGAAAAGTGGGAGTTGCGATAGCGACTTCTGGACCGGGAGCGACTAATTTAATTACTGGAATTGCAGATGCTCAAATCGATTCTACACCAATGGTGTGTATCACAGGTCAAGTTCCATCTCACTTGCTGGGGAGCGATGCTTTTCAAGAGACCGATATTGTGGGGATCTCAACACCCGTAACCAAGTGGAACTATCAAATCACCCAAGCCGAAGAAATTCCTGAAGTCTTTGCCAAAGCATTTTACATTGCAAAAAGCGGAAGACCAGGTCCAGTTTTGATTGACATTACCAAAGATGCACAGTTTGGCGAATTAGAATTTAAGTACAAGAAATGTACAGGAATTAGAAGCTATACACCTGTACCTAAAGTAGATTCCAACAAGGTAGCAGAGGCTGCCAAATACATCAACAATGCCAAAAAACCACTCATTGTTTGGGGACAGGGAGTCATTTTAGGAGAAGCTGAAGAAGCATTAAAACAAGTCATTGAGAAAGCGGGAATTCCAGCTGCATGGACAATTCTTGGTGCTTCGGCAATCCCAACCTCTCACCCGTTAAACGTGGGTATGGTTGGAATGCATGGAAATTATGCTCCTAACAAACTAACCAACGAAATAACTAACAAACGAACGGATTCATATCTCTCTCTACGACTATGTTCTTATGTAGTGCGCTGGCTTTTTTTTCCGTGAGGGATACGGCGTGGAGCAGGCCTACCGCGTCTTCAACACATACTTAGGAGCGATCGAGAAAGGTATTTTTTTATCCTATTCATTCGGTATATTTTTCATTCGATTTTTTTCATTCCGTTCCCGTTTCTCAACCTCCACC
>JABSPP010000184.1 GCA_013214275.1 Flavobacteriaceae bacterium | reverse complement strand
GAATACACAATCTGTTGGAAGTTAATGCACCGACTGCTGGAGAAATTCCGTTAGCCTCATTCCCCATCACTAAAATTGCCTCTTGTGGTAATTTGGTCTGATACACGAGATCACCATCCATGTCTGCGATAAAAATTGGAAGTTTTGCATCGACCAAAAAAGAGGTTAAATCTGTATAGACCACATGAACACGAGTTAAGGAACCCATACTAGCTTGCACTACTTTGCTATTGTAACAATCTACGGTATCCGTAGAGCAAACAATTTGATCTATCCCAAACCAATCGCATAATCGTATAATGGTTCCCAAATTACCGGGATCATTCATAGAGTCGAGTGCGAGAGTCAATCCTGAACTCTTGAGTTGAGGTGGCTCTGGTATTTTAAAAATTCCCAGAACTTTATTGGGGTTGACAAGGTGACTCACTTTTTTTAACTCTGTATCTGAAATATGAATGAATTTCTGCTTGACATTAAATTCAGAGTCAACACCAAATAACTGGTGCAATTCAAAGGAAGAATTTAAAAATTCACGTACTGCTTTCACTCCTTCCACCACAAACATTTTATGCCTCTGCCGATACTTTTTATGACTTAAACTTGTTATAAGTTTTGAATGATTTTTAGATAAACCCATTTTATCTCTGTAAACTGTTCAAAAATAGTATTTTTGATTTTGTATTGTAGATGCATTTCATGAAGCCCTTGTAGAGAGATAGATCAGATAAAATGTTCCTGCTTTAGCAAAATTAAAATAATTAAATATTCAGCTGTTAACTTGAATTTATTTGTGTGAAACTCTCACGGAGAGGCTGGTTCAACATAGGTTCATACCGCAACAAAAGAGAACAATGAAATACCAAACAGTGAACATCAATCTAACCGTGTGAAAAAATTTGGTATTCTTCTTATACTAACACTATTCTTTTATTCTTGTAATTCTGTAAAAAGAGTCAAGGAAAATGAGCAATTACTCACCAAAAATACAGTGATTGTTAATGGAGAAAAAACCTCAGATCCAAAACTGGATGAGCTGGTTGTACAAAAGCCAAATAGTAAAACATTGGGGATTCCCCTTTCGCTGTATTTCTACAACTTAGGAAATAAAGAGCGTCCCAAGACTCCCTCTGAGTGGGGTAAGAAAAGGCCCAAGACCTATAACTTTATCAAAAGTATTTTTTCAGAAAAGCAGAGCATCTCTTATGCAAATTCTATGATTGGTTTAAATAATTGGTTTCTTAGAAACGGAGAGGCTCCTGTAATCATTGATCCTACCAAGATCAGAAAGACAGAAAAAAATTTAAATGCTTACTTTAAAACGCAGGGATATTTTCAGGCACGTGTTCGTTCTCTCAGAGATACTTCTGGACAAAAAAGAGGAACTGTTCGTTATATTATAGAATCCGGAAATCCAACCTTTCTCGATACTATTAAAACGGAAATTAACTCCCCTGTTTTGGATTCGCTCTACCAAGAAATCAAAAATGGGTCTTACTTAAAAAGTGGAGAGCAATACAAAGACGACCATTTTATCAAAGAAGCAGAACGAATTATTAAGCATTTTAGAAATCATGGAGTCTATCATTTTTCTGAAAGGGGATTGGGCTTTTACGAGTTGGACTCAACCAATACAAGTACTTACCGAACCAATGTAAATCTGGTCATATTTGATAGCGAACGTACATCCGATAAAAATGGTAATTCCACGCAAATAAAATATAATATCCAAAAACTTAGACACATTAATCTCTTTACAGATTACAACTTTAACCTTGCAAAAGAGGACTCTTTGTACCAAAACGTAACATCGTATAATAATATCAACTTCAGATCTTTTGGAAAGCTAAAATATAATGCCAAACTTCTATCTGAATCCATTTTCTTAAGATCTGGAGGAGTATATGCTGACACGCTAAGAAACCTCACTCGAAGACATTTAAAGTCACTGAGAAATTTTAAAACAGTCACCATTCAGTACAAGACAGTGGAAGAGAAAGATGACGAATTGGATGTTCATATTTTTCTTACACCTATAGAAAAATATACTCTGGGACTAGAAACAGAGCTAACACATTCCAATATTCGTGATCTTGGAGTTTCTGGTAAATTTTCTATCATCAATAGAAATACTTTTAAAGGTGCAGAAATTTTCAAACTCTCTTTCTTAGGCTCATTTTTTAACGCTTCCCAAGACGCCAATCAGGCAGGAAATTTTTTCAACTCATGGGAAATTGGTTCAGACTTATCCTTGGAGGTTCCTAGGTTTTTAGCACCCTTTAATTTGAGCAAACTAGTTCCAAAAAAGATGTCACCCAGAACTATGTTCACCCTTGGAACAAGTATCCAGAAGAATATAGGATTAGACAGGCAAACAGTAACAGCACTCATTGACTATAAGTGGAACTACAATCGTAAAAAAACCATTCAATTAGAGGCTTTTAACACACAATACGTGCGAAATCTTCGAATTGGGACATATTTTCAAATCTATAATTCTGAATATCAGAAACTCAATCAAATAGCACAAACATACAATAACGATACTGACTTTGTCTTGCCCAACTTTGGACAAGAACCAGTAGATTTGATGACAGAGATTCTTAACAATACTGACTTTAGAATTTCAAACCCCCAAGAGTATCAAGACAACTTAAATATTTTAGATCGTTACAATATTATAACATCAGATTTCTTGATTCCTACCATTGCCTATTCATTTACGTATAACAATCAAACAGATTACCGTGACAATAATTTTTCATTCTTTAAAATTAGAGTGGCCAACTCTGGCAATATAGTTCCTCTTATTTCTAAAACAAGAAATATAAATAATAAAAGAACCTTATTTAATATCCCTGTAGCTCAATATTTTAAAGTAGACACAGAATATAAAAAATTCTGGGATATTGACAATAATTCTGTGTTTGGATTTCGAAGTTTTTTAGGTGCCATTATTCCCTACGACAATGCTGCCATTCCTTTTACAAAAAGCTATTTTGCTGGTGGGTCTAACGACATACGAGCATGGCAAACCTACGATCTTGGCCCAGGGACCAGAAACTCAGGACTCGAATACAACATTGGAAGTTTAAAATTTTTAACAAGCGTAGAATACCGCTTTGATATGTTTGGGAGTCTAAAAGGAGCACTGTTTGTTGACGCTGGAAATATCTGGGATATTACCAACTCTATTTTTGCCGAAAGTCAAGCTAAATTTAGTGGATTGCAGTCATTGAAAGACATTGCCATCGGAGCTGGTTTTGGACTGCGATACGATTTTAGTTTTTTGGTATTTCGTCTAGATCTTGGATTTAAAATGCATGAACCCTACCTAGCAGAAAATAAATGGTTTCAAAATTATAATTTTTCTAATGCAGTTTATAACATCGGAATTAATTATCCTTTCTAGAATCTCGGAATAAAAATCTGAAAACGTTTTTGTTTTTTTCGCTGCAATTATCATTTTGAAACAGGACTTTTATTACTTTTGACACCTTTAGTAACTAAATTTAATTGTATATAATGAGTCACCATATCAAGCCCGGAGTTGCAACTGGTTATGAAGTCCAAGAAATATTCAAACTAGCAAAAGAAAAAGGATTTGCCTTACCTGCTGTTAACGTTGTGGGCTCAAATACCATCAATACGGTTTTGGAGACCGCCAAAGAATTAAATTCTCCTGTAATCATCCAATTTTCAAACGGAGGTGCACAATTCAATGCTGGAAAAGGATTGTCTAATGATAATCAAAAGTCAGCCATTGCTGGAGCCATAGCTGGTGCAAAACACGTCCACATGATGGCCGAAGAGTATAGTGTCCCTGTTATTCTTCATACAGATCACTGTGCCAAAAAGCTACTTCCTTGGATAGATGGTCTGCTAAACGCAAGCGAAGAACACTTTAAGCAAACAGGAAAACCATTATACAGCTCCCATATGATTGACCTCTCTGAAGAACCCATTGAAGAAAATATAGAAATCTGTAAGAAATACCTAACACGTATGTCCAAAATGGGAATGACTTTAGAAATTGAACTGGGGATTACCGGTGGAGAAGAAGACGGAGTTGATAATTCCGATGTAGATGCATCCAAACTATATACCCAACCAGAAGAAGTCGCCTACGCTTATGAGGAATTGCTAAAAGTAAGTGATCAGTTTACAGTGGCAGCTGCCTTTGGAAATGTGCATGGAGTATACAAACCAGGAAATGTAAAACTGACACCGAAAATTTTAAAGAATTCTCAAGAGTACGTTTCAGAAAAATACAATGTTAAACACAATCACATAGATTTTGTTTTCCATGGAGGGTCAGGTTCAACTGTAGAAGAGATAAGAGAAGCT
>JABSPP010000183.1 GCA_013214275.1 Flavobacteriaceae bacterium | reverse complement strand
AGGGGGACGCCATCGTGACTGAGGAATACCCAGCACATGTCATCGTGTTTTAGCAGCAGCTTACACCGGTTCTGATAGCGGGGAGTCACACAGCGTCTTGATGCCAGTTCGAGTTGTTGTCGCCATGCGATGCGAAGTTTTGCCATCCTTTCCCGGTATCGCTTTTCACTTAGCTTGTTACTTTCATACCGGTGTTGCAGCCGGAACAACAAGCGGATGAGCCTGACCAGTTTCATACCGTAGATTTTATTCGTGCCCCAGCTTTCCGCCAGCGCATTCATATTTCTTAAGATATGCGCCCAACATAATTGACGATGGTCAGCATCAATATAGTGATAACCGGCATACTGGTCAGTCACAACAATGTTTTCTGGATTATCGCCCAGTAATTTCTTCGCCGCCCAGGCTCCGCGAGAGAAGTGTGTCATAAAGCAAGACAATTCAGCTGTGCATACTTGCCACATCCAGCGGTTTTCATTGCCCCGCTGATGACGGGTTTCATCACAATGAACCACTGCCTCATTATGCATAGTCTCTTTAATATCCTGATAGGCAGGCGTCAGTACCGCACTGACGCGGCCTTGTGCTTCAGAGATAGCACCGCGACTGAACGATAAACCAAAGTTTTGCTCGAGCTGTTGCTGGATTTTACTGATACTCTGGTGAAACTGACCCGACTGCATCGCCACATACGCCAGCAGGTTATTGCCCATCTGCCCTTGATTCACGTTGTCGGGTAGTGTGGCTTTTACCGTTTTACTGCACTGACAACACTGGCCCTGATGTAACTGATGTTCAACCACAGAGAAGGCCTGTGAAGGGATATCAAAAACCTGATGGCGTCTATACGGTGAATCACTGATGGCAATGGCACCACCGCAAGCACAAGTATCGTCGGGATAATAGGTGCGCGTCTCATCAACGGTATCGGCCAGCATCCGCTTACTACCTTTATGGCCGGATTGCGCACCGCGCTTACGGCCTGTCGGCTTTTTAGCTGGCGCAGAAGAGGACGCCCCCGGCCCATTAGACGATGGCGGGCGCGACGAGTTACGACTGTTTTGATTCAGTCGGTCTTCGAGGTCATTTAGCCTGTCCCAGAGTGTACTAATGAGCTCATTGGCATCATCGAGATTAGTAGCGACGGGTGGCTTTGTGGGTTGCTTTTTACGTGGCATAAGACCCACTTTGACAGACTGGCGGGATCAATCAATAGGATCCCCACGATCATTGAAAATAAATATTACTAACTGTCAATAGGGCCCTGGTGAACGGTTACTATTGAAACATCATCACAGGAAACTAGGACTTTGATCTCAATAAACCTAATAAGTTCCTTATTTAATTTATTAATTAGAAATTTGCTGAAAGCTTTTACGGGCAGGCTTTTGCGAGGTGTTAACTCTTATCAGGTTCACCTGAACCTAGTAAAGGTTTTATTTCTTTTGAACATACAACTGATTTCAACCTTTAAAATGGACTTTATAAAGATAGTTGGGTAACCTCAGGATCGAATCTACGAAATAACTGTAATCTATAACAATGGGTGAAATTATAGTGCGAGAGCTTTTTGACTTGTCAGAAAAATATGGATTTAAAGCGCCTCTGGTTGACGCTCCTGAATCACTCGATTTGAAACTGTACCTTCGTTTATGTGGAGCATTATCTATTTCACCAATTACGATAGCTGTGATTTCTGACGTCTTTATAGCTCTACAGGATATCGATGAACGCATTGCAAGTATCCATTATATCGCCGAACGTATAAATAGAAAAGTATCAAATATTCGACATCATCTGGTCACTCTTGAAAAAGCTAATCTTATAAAAAGTGAATTTATTACAACTGATCCAATACGACGTCGTAGAGGAAAGCTTTTTACATTAGCGATACCTAAAGGGCAGGCTGTAGCAGCTGCAGACCATTCATCAGTACCGGAGAGAGATAATTATCAATTGGTGTCATCTAATACCGTTGAAACTATAGATATTGACCGGTATGACGATAAAACACGATTTATTGAGCTACAAATTGTTAGATATCTAGTTAAAGCGATGCGAACTAATCGCAAAGATAAGGCAGGTACTATCAACGTTAAAGTGAAAGTAGACGGTAGGGTAAAACCAATCTCCATCACCGCACGAGCAGAAGAGGGAAGGCTTATCTATCTACCTGATATGAGCTACTACGCAGGCGCTATTACCTGGCTTATCAATCATATATCTGAACGAGTTGAACAGGCAGATACTATTGGAGAAACATTCACATTACCGCTAGAGCCTCTTATATCAATGGCGAAGGATATTCCGCTTTCAGATGCATCAGCTGGTGGTTATATGAATAATGCTATCCATTCGTTGCAGCGAATATCAGCAACTACATTTGATATGCGCGATTTATATGGACAAGACCACAGTACAATTAAAGATATTGAAATGTATTACAAGCTTTTCAGACTTGAGGCTCTTGTTACCTATGAAGATGAAAGAGAGATAGAAAAAAAAGCAGCAGTTATTCAATTTCCGCGCTCGACAGTGAAAAATATTATAGCTGCCGTGCGCGCTGAAAAATCTCTTAACGAAATGTTGTTGATTGACAGTGATATTTTCGCAACAAAGAATGAAATTGAAATTTTGTTTGGGCTATGGGCGAGGGAACATCTCATTACTGGACGTCAGGCGCAGCAGATGTATACATGGAACGAGCTTCGTGAATCAGTAGCTCCTTCGACCAGTCTAAGTGAATTTAAGCGTAAGTTTTCAAACATGGTACTTACGAATGCAGATCCCGAATATAAAGCTAAAATTCATAACACTGTCAAAGACAAGATTGTTAGAATCATAGAGACATGCCATTTGTCTGAGCCAAGAAAAGGTGAATTAGTAGTCGAATACGGTCGGGCCACGGTACAAGGATACCTGATCAATATTGGTTATTCACCAGAGCATGGGTCATCAGTTATAGCTTTTAGACGAGATATGTCTGCATTACATATTTTGAGCCACTTCAATAGTCAGCGATAACTTATAATTTGATATTAAAAAATCCTTGGATCGAATCTATAGCAAGGAAAATCAATAGATTAGGGCTCGGATCGAACCTATAAAAAGATCTAAATTAGATCACGATCCAACTTGATCTCTATTACCTTTCGTATAAAGATTACATCTGTTAAAGACATTCTCTCACTTTTATTAAATCTTTAACTTGCTCATTGAAGAGCAACATAAATTATTTGGGAAGATAAGAAGCGCTTAAAAGACAAAACCCGTGAAGTGTTGGCGCACTGCACGGGTCTTAGGATGTAACTTTTTCGAACGAGTTACACATCCGATTCTAGCGGATTGATCGATCACGTCAACTGTTAGGGCGTTTTTTATCAACAATAACTCGATTTGTTGGTAAAAACATGAGAAAAAACACAGAATTTGTGTTCATGAGCACGGGACTTTTTGAACACCTCAACGAAACAGAATCATATGTTTTCTCTTTTGTTACTTATTTTGCTTGTGATAAACAAAAGGGACAAGTATTTAAACGTAGTACAGCAAGTCTTTGTAACAATCTTGGATACTCCGCGAACACAATAAGGTCAACAATAGATAAGCTTGTCGAGAAGAACTTTTTAGCACGTGCTGAAAAACCTGACGACAAAAATAAGGCTCTTCGTTATAACTACTTTGACGACATATCACATTATTTAGTACTTGGTACTCATAAGTATGCTCAGGAATTCTCATCTGAATTGTCAGAAATCTTAAATTTTCTAAGGAAAAGTAGTAAACATAAAAAGCCAGATTTGAAAAATGTATTTTTCAAAGTTTATGTTAACGCGCTGCAAGCCTCTAAAAAAGGGGAAAAGTGGAAGCGCAATCAATCTCGGCACCTTCATAAAACGATAGTTTTGCATGGGTACCTTCACAATAAGATCAAATTCAGAGACAAATTTGATAAATCGACCTTGTCACTAAGCGTACCTTACTTATCAGCAATGATGCAGTGGTCAAGGAATACCGTAAGGCGGGTAGTGAATACACTTGTCGAACTCGGACTAGTAACACTTAAGCTAGAGGGCAAACGAATCGCTTTTTTACAAGTTAGATTAGCTGAGCGGGTCAGGGAAGGATACAAGCAGCTAAAATCTCGACTTTTTGACGTGAGACAAAAAACTGTTGGTGTTACTCGCAATTCAATAAATAAGCCAATGGGACTAATAGGCCGGGTAAGCATGCTACGCCAGCGGAACACGCGTCCTACCTTGCAGCAATGAAAAAAGCACAAAACCACTGACAAAAAACAACTATTTGGAATCCAGACACTGTTCTGGAGTTTTCTCGTGCCTAAAATTCAGATTAGTC
>JABSPP010000182.1 GCA_013214275.1 Flavobacteriaceae bacterium | reverse complement strand
AGATATTGTGTGCGATTCTTGGAGCGTTTTAGTGTTAGATGATTACATGGCAGTAATGCCTATTCCTCACAGGAAAAAATACTTCATTCATTATGTTTATCCACCATTGTGGATATTACAATTAGGATTATTTTCTAAAGACAGTAAGATCAAAATATCAGAATTTATAGTGTATTTGAATAAAAAATTCAGATTTATAGAATTGCGACTCAATTCAGAAAATAGCTTTATAGAGAAAGTTTCAGATTTACGGGTGATGAATTTTCAGGAACTACCGTTGAAAAAAGAGATGGCTGAAATTAGAAAGTCCTATCAAAGCGATCGACGTAAAGATCTTAGAAAGGCTGATAGATATGGTCTTGTGGGAACGTGGGTTGATGATCCCCAACCGTTGATTGAACTCTTTCGCAGAAATGTAGGTCAGCGAACACCAGAAATACAATCGAGGGATTATTTGAATCTGGAACAACTAATAAACTCTTGTATTGAAAAGAAAAAAGGAGAATTACTTTCTATTTACGAAAAAGACCAGTTGGTGGCTTCTGCTTTCTTTTTGAAGCATCAAAAAACCGTTACTATTTTATGTTCGTCAACAGACTTTTCTAACAGGAATCATGGTGCCAATACCTTTTTGATTGATTTAGCAATTCAGAAATTTAAAGGGGAATTTGATGTTTTTAACTTTGGAGGTTCTTCCATGGAGTCCATTGCCAAGTACTTTTTTAGCTTTGGAGCACAGCAGAGAAACTATCCTATGCTATTAAGAAAGTTCACACTTTTCTAGAATTCATTTTTAACTCAAACATTTTGTTAGGCTTTACTGGAAAATCCAATACCTGACTGTGAATTTCCTTTGGATAATAAATAGCACAAAGTGTGTTAGATACATGATATAAATGTTTTTTCTCATTCTCTGGCACTCCGTCTAGTATGCCTGCCAAGACCTCTGCTCTGGATTTTTCTGGATGCGATGCATAGTCATGCCAGACAACGATAGTATCTTTGTGAACAAGATGAGCGAACACTTTTTGGGTATCATTCTTTACAAACTCATACTGATGATTTCCATCGATAAAAATCAGATCAAATTTTTTATTTAAAGATTGAAAATTATAGGTTAATGTATTTCCAAAAAGATGTGTAATATGCTCTTTTCCAAGTGATAAAACTCCATGAAGATCGGCATAGTTCTGGGAAAATCCTTGAGAGATGATCTCTTCTTTCGATAAGTTAAGCGTGTAACACTCTGCGGCTACTTCGGCAATATTAACCACACTCTCACCTCTCCAGGTTCCAATTTCAAAATACGAGCATTGAGGAATTTGTTGGGCCAGAGATTTTAGTAATATGATATCTGTAGGCATCGAGCCTCCACCTAAAAATGTCATATGATTGAGCTTAGAGAAACCCTTGATCAGCTCAAGAATTTCAATGGACGGTAATTGTAATTGATGATTGTGATACTTCATTAAGTAGTTTTCCCAATAGTACTCACTGTTAGTGACTAAGTTGATTAGACTGGGCTTTTTAAGCAATAAGCCCATACCTCGAATCAATTTTTGAAGCTTATTCATTGGCGTTTTTTTTGTACAAAAAAAAGAAGCTTAACCAAGAGAGGATCCCCGTAAACCACATAAGAACAGCAGAGGTCATGGCAGCTCCCTTGATCCCAAATTCAGGAATTAAAAAAAAATTACTCACAATATTTATTACAATAGCTATAGAAATGATGTAGTAATTGTATCTAACTTTACCAATGGAAGAAAGCAGATTTCCAAATAATCCTCTAAAGACATAGATACCGCATATTCCAACAATTAGAATAAAAAAACTCTCTGAAAATAGTGCATATCCTTCACCAAAAATACTGAGAATTTCCTTGCTAAAAATATAGCTAAACAACAATATAAAGAAGCTAATCAAGGTAAAAAAAATCATATAATTTTTGATGTAATTGTTGATATACCTCGTGTCTTTAATCTTTTCTGTAAACGATACAAAATCTGTAGTAATAAAGACCCTTGGCAAGAACAATAAGCTAAATGGAATAATAGATACATAACGATAATTCGTTACAGCTACAGGATCATCTATCAAGTACCCGATAAGTAGGATGTCTATGATGATCAGCAATTGAGTAACAACACTAGATAAACCGCCAAAAAAACCATATCTCCAGAAAGAACCATCAGTAATTTCCAGACTGTTTTTTATCCCAAGACGAATATTTAATTTTTTAATAAAGAAAAATGATGCCACAAGTGGAGCCACAATTAAAGCCACAACATATCCCATTCCTTCAAAATAATAGCTCAATGTAAAAATAAGCGTAACAAGGATCACATGATACCAAAATTCTGAGATTGCATACAATCGATTCTTATGCTGGAGTCTAAACTGTATTTTAATAATTTCAAAGACAAAAACAGTGAGAATAGTCAACGCTAAAATAACAAAGTATGTATATGTTTGATCAAATTGAAACGGAATAAAATACCCAATACCAATGAGCAGTATGATCATGATGATAGATACAATGATTCCTTTTTTTAGGACATAATTAAATAATTGTTGTTTTTCGTTTTCTGATGATAGTAAAGCACCATATCGAATTAAACTTTGATGCAGCCCAAAACCACCAATTGGAATGATGAACTGAATGATACTTAATGCAAAAAGAATGACCCCTAATTCGCGATCATCAATGAGCTGTAGAGCAATCCATGAACCTAAAAAAGAAAGACCTCTAGAAAAGAGTGTAGAAAAAAGAATATAATTCCCCGACCTACTTACAAACCCCTTAATATATTCTCTAATTTGATGCAAATACAATTAATTTAAAGTCTCAAGGTAGAGTTTCGTAAACGAATCACAAATTTTTTCAGGACCAAAGTTCTCTTCTGCATATTGATGCATTTCAGAATGACGTTGAATAGGCCTTTTATGGATGCCTATAAGTTTTTCCTTAAGCGCATGCTCATCACCCCTATCAATCAAAAAGCCAAACCTGCTAGGAAAAAATTCACGAATACCACCAACATCAGTAGAAATTACAGGCACACCACATGAAAAAGCTTCTAAAATCACACAAGGTAAATTTTCATAATTACTAAACAGAACAAATACATCAGATTTGTTTAAATACAAAGCAATGTCCCGGTGTGGTATGTGATCTATAAAATTGATTGCTGCATTTCTAAAATCAAGCTCAGAAAGTAGCGCTGAATATTTTTCTTTTTTACCACCAATAAAGTGCCAAGTAAAATTAGGAACTACTTTAGACAACTCACTTGCTACACTAAGCATTCCAGTAATATTCTTATGATCATCATTCAGGTCAGAAATATGTGTAATGGTAAATTCACGAGACGTCGCTTCCTCTGGTTGAAACCGATGCGTATCCACCACATTAGGCACTCGCACATAATTTCCTAAAAGACCATTTTTTATCATCGATCTTTTCAAATCATCACTTACTGGACAAGTAAAATGAGCATTTCTAACAATCATTTTTGATAAAAATTGCTCAAACCAAGAGAGCGGTTTTATCTTGGTCAAATGAAAACCTGTCCAGTGTTCAGAAATAATATAATGATACTTTTTACGATATTTAAGTAACAATGCAAAAATCCCAAGAGGAAAGATTCGATGCACATGCACAACATCAATATCTTCAATTTGGCGTATCATCCTTCTATAAGCAGTCCAAAAGCGAATCCACTTAAAAAAAAAGAAAGACGACGGTTTCACATAAGCAATATGCACCGCGATATTCCCTTTTTTTTCAACCTCAACCACAGTTTTTTTTATCCCTTTCTTAGAAATTATATGAACAACACTCACCTGATGCTTTCTACTCACAGCTTCCGCATGTCGTTGAATAAAATCTCCATTCGTTGGGAAAACCTTAGAAGGATACCAACTACAAAGAAACAGTATGTGCAAATTAATTTTCAAAATATCATTCTCAAAACAAATATAACGACTTCAATAAGAAAAAAGCAATCACCCCAATTTTGGGGTAAATCTATTGGTATATTTATTAGGGCGTAACCCTGCGGGTCGCGCTATCCGCTATATCTTTTTTGTTCAAAAAAGGATGCCGCTGCTATCGCTTACGCGGCATTGAGTACATTATTTACAGGACAAATATTTCCTCATCCTATAGCAATCCATTCATAAAAAAGAATCAAGTAATAAGAAACCTATGCGAATGCCCTCAAGATTGCTATCTTTGAAACGTGTTAAACCTCATGTAGGGGTATTTATACAGTAAGGCTCAAACTTTAATAAGAAGTAATCACACGTAAACAAATGGAAGTGACCCACATTTTTTTTGATTTAGACCACACCCTCTGGGATTTTGAAAAGAATTC
>JABSPP010000181.1 GCA_013214275.1 Flavobacteriaceae bacterium | reverse complement strand
TAAGACAAGTCTTGATCTTTTTTATAGAATTGGTAATGGAGCTATAGACAACTCGCAGTTAAAAGCCTTTGTAGCTCAGCGCAACAATCGGTTTATGAATTTCTTTAAGCGAGGGCTTAAAAAAACACCCCCAACAGAAATCATTAATAAAGAGGAGGTTACCAGTAAGTATGACGATCTGGTTTTTGGAAACGATGATGAGAAATTCGATTACACTCTCGCTAAATGCTGTAATCCTATCCCCGGTGATCAAGTTTTTGGGTTTATCACAGTGAATGACGGTATTAAAATTCACAAAAAAAGCTGTCCTAATTCCATCTCGCTACAATCCAATTATGCGTATCGAATTATTAAAGCAAAATGGATAGACTCTTCTAAGCAAGAGTTTAAAGCCATCCTTTATGTAAGTGGTGTTGATAATAAGGGAATGGTTAATAATTTGACACGAATTATCTCTAATACAATGAATGTATTTATTCACAGTATTAATATTGCTGGTAATGAAGGAATTTTTGAAGGGAAACTTTCTTTAAGTATCAAAAATAAAGCACAACTTGTAAAGCTGATCAATCGTATTAAAAAAGTTGATGGTGTGAAAAAAATTGAACGTGTTAATACGATGTAAATAACCTTCTTCTAAAACCGCATTTTTTCAAAATAATAACCTTAAATTTGTCTATTGAGAATTATAGTTTATGAGCTCTAACGAAAACAAAGAAATTGTAAAAAAAGTCTTTACTAGTTATTTAGAGGAAAAAAAGCATCGTAAAACACCCGAACGTTACGCAATTCTTCAGGAGATTTATGATGTGGATGAACACTTTGATATTGAGTCTCTATATATCAAAATGAAAAATAAAAATTATAGAGTTAGTAGAGCTACTCTGTACAATACGATAGAATTACTATTAGATTGCGGTTTGGTAAGGAAGCATCAGTTTGATGGTCATTCTATGGCTCGTTATGAGAAGAGTTATTTTGACAAACAACACGATCATGTGATTCTTACAGATACTGGTGAGGTTAAAGAGTTTTGTGATCCCAGAATTCAGGTCATAAAAAAAACTATTGAAGAAGTTTTTGACATTGATATTCACAACCATTCACTTTATTTTTACGGCACTTCCAAAAAATCAGAAGTTTCTTCTGACAACTCTTAACTAACATACAACTAACTACAGATGGCGGTAGATTTATTACTAGGACTCCAATGGGGAGATGAGGGAAAGGGAAAAATTGTTGATGTTCTCACTCAGAAATATAACATTATTGCTCGTTTTCAGGGTGGTCCAAATGCAGGGCATACGTTAATTTTTGATGGACATAAACATGTCCTTCACACCATTCCGTCTGGTATTTTTCATCATTCCGCATTGAATATTGTTGGAAATGGTGTTGTTATAGATCCTGTAATTTTAAAAAAAGAACTGGAAAATCTTGACAGGCATCATATTGATTATGCTTCAAAACTCCTTATTTCAAGAAAAGCGCATTTAATCTTACCTACGCATCGACTTTTAGATGCTGCTTCAGAAACTTCCAAGGGAAAAGCAAAAATTGGTTCCACATTAAAGGGAATAGGTCCTACCTACATGGATAAAACAGGAAGAAATGGAATGCGGGTTGGTGATTTAGAATTAGACAACTGGAAGGAAAAATATAGGGCGTTAACAGAGAAACATATTCGTATGTTGGATTTCTTTGATGTTGATATCCAATATGATATTAATGAGCTGGAAAGCGAATTTTATGTGGGAGTTGAAAAACTGATGTCATTAGAATTTATTGATAGTGAGGAATTTTTGAACAATGCTGTTAAGGAAGGTAAAACCATCCTTGCTGAGGGAGCTCAAGGTTCTTTGCTGGACATTGACTTTGGAACGTATCCTTTTGTTACCTCTTCTAACACTACTGCAGCTGGTGCTTGTACAGGACTTGGAGTCGCTCCAAACAGAATAGGAGAAGTCTTTGGGATTTTTAAAGCTTACACCACTCGTGTGGGTTCTGGTCCTTTTCCTACGGAACTATTTGATGATGATGGGGCTACAATGGCTCGGGTAGGTCATGAGTTTGGGGCTACCACTGGAAGACCACGCAGGTGTGGATGGTTAGACCTAGTTGCGTTAAAATATGCTATTCAGGTGAATGGTGTTACACAAATGATGATGATGAAAGGAGATGTACTCTCTGGATTTGAAACTATTAAGGTGTGTACATCATATTTATACAAAGGCAAGGAAATTACACACCTTCCTTATAATATAGAGCCCGAAAATGTGACTCCCAAGTTTACTGAATTCAAAGGTTGGAAAGAAGACTTAACGATAATGACTCAAGAAGACCAGTTACCTCGTAACTTATTGGATTATATCAAATTTATAGAAAAAGAAACTCAAACTCCTATAAAAATTGTATCTGTCGGACCAGACAGAAAACAGACCATTATCCGACAGTTTTAAATTAAATTTAAGAATTTGACATTCTGTAAGAGGTATTTTAGCACGAAAATTAATCGATTTTGAAGAAAGCGCTGCTCTACTTCCTGCTGGGTATTTCACTGAATGTTTCCTCTCAACAGCGAAAAATCAAGATACTGAAGAGTGAAATAAGTTATACCGACGAGGATACATATCCTGGTGCCACTATTTTACTTGGCAAGGTTAAAATGAGTCACGCTGGTGCCATACTCAACTGCCACAGAGCATTTTATTACAAGGATGATAATTTTTTTAAGGCTATTGGAAAGGTTCGTATTAATCAAGGTGATACTATTCACCAAACAAGTGACTATGTTGATTATGATGCTAATAGTAAACAAGCTATATCTTGGGGAAATGTGATCTTAAAAGATCCTAAAATGACCTTAACTACAGATACTTTATACTTTAACAGGGAACAGCAACAATTATTTTACCAAGATCATGCTACTATTAAGGACGAGACCAATACTCTGAAAAGTAAAAATGGAAATTACAACCTAGAATCAAAAAAATTCACGGCTACAACACGAGTGAATATCACGAATCCAGACAATGTTATAACATCCAACTATTTAGATTATTTTACAGATTCAGGCCACGCATACTTGTATGGAGCCTCTACAATAACCAGTCTAAAAGACAAAAATAAAATTTATACAGAGAGAGGGTTTTACAATACAAAGACAGACATTTCATACTTTGTTAAAAATACAACACTATATCTAGATGAACGCACTATAGAAGGAGACAGTCTGTATTATGATAAACCGAGAGGTTTTGCCTCTGCAACCAATCATATTCGTCTAAAAGATACCGCACAGAATTTTGTTGCTCAGGGAAATTATGCAGAGTATTTTCAAAAATTAGATTCCATTTTTCTCATAAAAAAAGCGGTAGCTATCTCCGTGGTTGAGTTAGACTCTATGTTTATCCATGGTGATACTCTACTGGTTACAGGACCTAAAAATAAGCGCATTATAAGGGGGTATCGAGGTGTCAAGATTTTTAAAACAGATTTACAAGGAAAGTGTGATTCGCTCCATACAGATCAGGCTTCAGGTATCACTAAAATGTATTACAGTCCTGTTTTGTGGTCTGATGGTAGTCAAATTACTGGCGACAGTATTCAGCTTTTAAACAACAAAGAAACTGAGAAGTTAGATTCACTCAAAGTATTAGGCAATTCATTTATCATTCAAAAAGACTCTTTAGACCCTAATAATTTCAATCAAATTAAAGGGAAAAACATGTACGGTAAATTTATAGAAAACCAACTGAAAACATTGCTAGTCAAGGGTAACGGAGAGGCTATTAATTACAATAGAAATAATGAAGGTATTTTAGAGACTATTACCAAACAGTTTTGTAGCAATATTGAATTTGGCTTGGAAAATAATGAGATTCATGAAATCAAATGTTTGATGCAGTCTGATGGTAACACATTCCCTCCTTCTCAATTTCCAGAAAATGATCGGAAATTAAAAGGGTTCATCTGGCGTGAGGAGGAACGTCCAAAAAGAAAAGAAGATATTTTTAAGGAGGCCCCTCCCACTGTGAGAACTCCTCTCTTCAAGCCTGAACCTCCTCAACCGAAGCCAACAAGAGCAAATACGACATCTCCAAGTTCTCCACCTCAACCTCAAAGAACCAATAGCACTCCTAAAAGTGACTTGAACAATCCCAGAGAGTTTGCTCCTAAGATCAAAAAGGAGACGTTAAAAAAGAATGAAAAAAAATCGAATTCTTAACTTTGTGAACTGATAAAAACCGTTGTCAACTGATGAGTTAGCCAAAGAGCAACACCTTATTCAAGAAATGATTAAATTCCCAACAGTTCGTGTAAATTTGAGCTTGTGAAATCTGATTTTCTCAAATATCAAGGACAGACAAGTCCATATCCTCTATCCTTAGAAGTATCTCATG